>JACRCJ010000248.1 GCA_016219075.1 Deltaproteobacteria bacterium
ATTGGGTCTTGTTCGCAATATAGGCTTAAAGCCTTGAGGAGCGGTAGACTTGTTCAATCCTTACTCGGCACAACACTTAACATGCTCTGTCTGACATATAAAGTCTAACAGACATATAAAGTCTAACAGAGGAAGCGTAAGGACCGTGCGGTCGGCAATTTTCGAAACGGACCGCTTGGCCGCTGCCCAGCCCACACCGCAAACTGTTGCACCTTTAAATCAGCCGTACGCCAGTACCCGCCATGCCTGGCGGTTCTTGGGGGTAGGGCTCTGGCCGCTTTCCGCCTCCCCAACCTCAAGAACGAGCCCGCTTAACCGCTGCGCTTAATTCCTCCCCGCTCGCGCCCCACCGTGCGGTGGGCAATGTTACATGACTCAATCTGGTACAGACTTGTCGGTGGGTGGACGGTCGGCTTTTAATTCGCCGTACGCCAGTACCCGTGCGCCGGTACCCGTACTCCGGTACCCCGTTGTACGCAAAAAAACCGTAGCGGACCAAATGGTCCGCTACGGTCAGAAGGGGCTAACCTTCCACTGCTTAGTCTTACTTCACCGGCTCGATCAAGGCGTTTGCGTACATGTTCCTTGCGGCGTCGGGCGTTATCTCTTTCTCTCCGACCTTCGAGGCCTTGTCGAGGCATACTTCGTAGTCGTATAGTTTGGCTGTCGCCATATTTTCGGTGGACACCGTCTTTTTTATCTCGACCGACCCGCAGCCGTTCTCCGCGTTCTTGAAGGCGGCCGTGTACCTCACGCCGTTATGCACCTTTACGAAGTCCGTCCCGAGGGCGGCGGCTTCCAGGGCCGTCTCTTCGAGCACCGTGGCCTCGTCCTTTGCGGATATGGCCCGTGCCTGGTAGGCCACGAGGTCTGCGACCTCTTTACCTGTCTTTATGTAGCTTACGCCCTCAAAGCCCCTGTTGGAGCGGATGTTCACCGTCTGTGAGAGGCCCTTGAAGCTGTAGTTCTTTTCGGCCACGAACCTTGAGGCGCCGTCGCAGGCGATGAACCACGAGCCGTTGCCGTTATCAGAAGAGAGCATGTAGCTGAAGGCGTCTACGGCGGCTATCTGGGTGAGCCTCTTGTACTGGCCGTATTTTACGGGGATGATGAACGAGGCCGTGCCGTTACTCTTCCTGCATACGGCGTAGAGGTGCTCGTATAGGTCCGCAATACCGTAGCCCTCTTCGTTCAGGTTAAACTCGCCGTTCGGGAGCATCTGAACGGTAGAGTACTCAGGGGCCGCGCTGCCCTTATACATGAAAGGCTCGGCCTCCGAGTGCCTTATTATCTGATACCTTCTGCCGTTGCTTGAAAATTCCTTTACAACCGTAAAGTCCTTCGCCTCAACACCTGAGTTCTTTACCGAGATCACCGAGAAGTTATCGTCTATCGTGTAGAGTGATCCCACGCCGGGGTCATTTGCAAGCCTCTCCCTTACGGAGCCGATCGAGGCCGCGTAAGCGTTTGAAGCGTTCACGGCGAGAAGAAAAAGAGCCGTTATTGTGATGTTTATCAGTCTTTTCATTTTAGCCCCTCCTTGTACTACCGTATTCTTACCAGTACTCTATTGGAAGAACCGTGCCAAAGGGTTTCAACCGGCTAAGACCATGAAATATAAAGAGATTTATGGTAGCCTCTTTTCCGGGGGCGGTCCCGTGTGTGCGGTTTCGGCATACCCTGGTTGACCTGAAAAGAGGGCTTGAAAAGCGGTTTGCGGGGGATTTAAAGGGGAAAGGCGTTTGTTTCAGGGGGTTGTCGAAAAGTGTGCGGTTTTGGCTCGGCGTGCGGGTACTGGCGTACGGCGAATTAAAGGCAGACCGTATACCCGCCAACGAGCTTGTGCCAGATGGATTCTTTTAAAATTGCCCACCGCACGGTGCTGGCGTACGGCCAGTTAAAAGCGCACCTTATTACAGCCAACGAGCCTGTGCCAGACGGACTCATTTAAAATTGCCCACCGCACGGTGGGCGCGAGCGGGGAGGAATTAAGCGCAGCGGTTAAGCGGGCTCTTCTCCGGGGCCGGGGAGACGGAAAGCGGCCAGAGCCCTACCCCCAAGAACCGCCAGGCATGGCGGGTACTGGCGTACGGCAAATTAAAAGTCGACCGTACACCCGCTAACGATGTGCCAGATTGTGTCATGTAAAATTGCCGACCGCACGGTCCTGGCGCACGGCGGATTTAAAAGACAACCTTTAAACTATCAAGGAGTTTTTTTGAGGTGGGCGGTGTGGTCTTGAGGCCCGCCGCAGACGGGTCGAAGCGAAAAAAACACACCCGGCGAATAATCCCCACGGGTCTGCCCGGCAAAGCGCTCAGGCGATTGAGTACTTCTCTATCTTTCTCAAGAGAGCCCTTCTTGTTATGCCGAGCTCTTTGGCGGCGCGGGTCTTATTCCCGTTGTGGCGTTTCAGGACCGATCCGATGTGGCTCTTTACGAGGCAGTCGAGAGTAAGGGGGGCGAAGGTCTTTTTTGCAGCGCTATCGCGGATCTGCTCGGGAAGGGATTCGTGCCTTATGAAAGACTCTTTGCTGAGTATGGCCGCCTGTTCCACGACATTCTCAAGCTCTCTTACATTGCCGGGCCAATCGTACGAGATAAGCCCGGCCTGAGCGGCCCTTGAGACCCCGAGGACCTTTTTGCCGGTCCTCTTCTGGAACTTGTCGAGTATGCAGCGGACAAGGAGCGGTATGTCGTCCCTCCTTTCTCTGAGCGGCGGGACGCTTATCGTCAGCGGCGTGAGCCTGAAGAAGAGGTCTTCCCTGAACCTCCCGTCCTTTACCTCTCTGGAGAGGTCGCGGTTCGTGGCGGCTATCACGCGGCAGCGGGCCTTGAGCGCGGTGGTGCTGCCGAGGCGTCTGAAGTCCCCGTTCTGCAGGACCCGCAGGAGGTGCGGCTGGAAAGAGAGCGGCAGGTCGCCGATCTCGTCGAGGAAGACCACCCCTTCGCCTGCGGCCTCGAATATCCCGGCCTTGTCGTTCATCGCGCCGGTAAAGGCGCCCTTCCTGTAGCCGAAGAACTCGGACTCAAGGAGGTTCTCCAGAAGCCCGCCGCAGTTGCACGCTATGAAAGGCTCTTTCGCGTTCGGGCCTGCCGAGTGGAGCGCCTTGGCGATCTCTTCCTTGCCGACCCCTGTCTCGCCGGTTATAGTCACGGTCTTGTAGTACGGGGCGATCCTCCTTAAAAAGTTGAAAATCTCTATCATCCGGGGGTTCTTGCCGACGGCCCCGGCGAAGGTGTACTTCTCCGTCAGAAGCTTTTCGAGGACCGCGGTCTCTCTCCTGCTCTCCGTAAGCTCGCTTATCGACTCCACGCTTTCGCGTATGCGTTCAACGGCAACACCAGTCGGGAGACAATATGTGGCCCCGCGGCTTATTATCTCAATTTCCGCGGTCCGGCAGTCGCCGAAGTATATCACCTCGACCCTCGGGTCGGCGGCCTTGACCG
>JACRCJ010000041.1 GCA_016219075.1 Deltaproteobacteria bacterium
CCTCCGTTTACAAGGGTGACCCTCATGAAGCAGCCGGGAGGGAGCTTATGGATGTCCTTAAATATCGTACCGGGGAAAGGCACATAGTGGTATGTGAGGTAGTCCGCTATGGCCTTCGGGTCCGGTGTCCTGTTTACGCTTCTATCCTGAAGGATAGCCTTGAGTTCCGAGGCGAAGACGAACTTTGACCCGTTATGATGGTAATAAAGGGGCTTTTTCCCGAGGCGGTCCCTTGCGATAAAAAGCTCCTTTTTTCTTACGTCCCATATGGCGAAGGCGAACATGCCCCTGAACCGCTCCAGGCACTTTTCACCCCACTCTTCGTAAGCGTGTATGATGGTCTCGGTGTCGCTCTTTGTGGAAAACCTGTGCCCCTTCTTTACAAGCTCTTCCCTCACATCCTTGAAGTTGTATATCTCGCCGTTAAATGTTATCCAGAGGGTTGAGTCCTCGTTGGCCAGCGGCTGGGCTCCGCCCTCGATGTCTATGATGCTTAATCTTCTGTGGCCGAGGGTAGCCGGGCCTCCCATAAAGTAGCCTTCCCCGTCAGGCCCCCTGTGCCCCATGACGGCGCACATCTTCTCGAGAAGAGGCTTCTGGGGCGCATTTACGGTATCGACTATGCCGGCTATCCCGCACATTTAAACTCACCCTTTCCCGTAAGCCTTCCGTAGACGGGGAGATACCTCTCAACGGCGGACTTCCAGTTGTGCTTGGCGTGCACGGTCTCAATGGCGGCCTTCGAGGTCTCACTGAGGCCTTCTTTCCTCCGGGCAAGGTCTATCAAAAGATCCGACAGGCTCCCGGAGTCTCCCGCCTTGAAGAGAAAGCCGTCCTTTTTATCCGTCACAAGCTCCTTTATGCCCCCCACGTCGCTTCCCGCCACGATCTTTCCCATGGCCATGGCCTCAAGGGGCTTCAAGGGCGTGACAAGCTCCGTAAGCCTCATGCTTTTTCTCGGATATACAAGGACGTCGACTATCGAATAGTAGGTGTTGACCTCGCTGTGCGCTACCTTGCCCGTAAACGTGATGTACCGCAGGAGGTTCATCCTGACGGCCTTCTCATAAAGCCTTTGCTTCTCGGGGCCGTCTCCCACGAGGAGGAGCCTTGCGCCCTTTACCTTCTCCTGTACCTTCGGGAAGCTCTCTATAAGGAGGTCCAACCCCTCGTAGCGGTAGAACGACCCGATGAAGCCGAAGACGACCTTTCCTTTAAGCCCGTGCCTTGAAGCCACCTCTTCCCCGTACCCCAGGGGCGAAAAGCAACCCGTGTCCACACAGTTAGGTATTATCGTGACCTTTTCACCGGGTACGCCCCTGGAAACGATATCCTTCCTTAAGCCGTCGCAGATCGTGAATATAGCGTCAACCCCCTTAAAGAGCCTGGTCTCCATGAACTTGCTTACCCTGTATTTGATGGACTTCTCCTTGAAGGTGCCGTGGTCGACCGCTGCGTCCTCCCAGAAGGCCCTCACCTCATAGACAACGGGGATGCCGTATTTCCTTGCGGCGCTAAGGGCTGGGATGCCGTTGAGGCTCGGGGAGTGGGCGTGGATGATATCCGGCTTTTCGGCCTCCACCGCCTCGGCTATCCTTTTCTCGACCGCGCCCATGAGCTTTCTTTCTTTTATGAAGGGGGTGCTGCCGAAGTCCGTCTCAAGGGTCCTGTAGACCCTCATGCCGTCGATCTCTTCCACCGGGGAAGAAGCCTCCCCCTGCTTGGGAGAGGTCAGAAGTACCGGCGTTACTCCGCACTCCCTCTGGTACTTAAGTATATAGCTCGTCCTGAAGACGTAGCCGCTGAAGTGGGGCTTGTAGTGATCGAGGATGTGAAGGACCTTCATTGTTTTAAGCCCTCTCCTTTATAAAGGTTTAAGGTTAAGCTGTCTTAGAGGCTGTTTAAGTACTTCCTGATATCGTCCGAGACGCGCTCCGCTACTATCTCATCGGGCCTGAAAGAGGCAGCCTTTTGTACAAGCACGGGAAGCTCGCTTACCTCCCCTGTCCAGAGTATGGGGATATTCTTATTTAGACGCGCAAGGAACTGTGCCTGGTGGTTGTCGGCCCCGAGCCTGTTGGCCACGGCTATGAAGTTCTTTTTCATCGAAAGAAGCGCAAGGACCGTCCCGGTGCCTCCGTGGCAGACAACGAGAGAGGCCTTTTTTATCCAGTCGTCGATACTCGGCTGGAAGCGGAAGTGCTCGCAGTTTTTAGGTACATACGCTCCGTTTCCTATCTGGCACACGATGGGCCCCGGGATACTTCCTGCGACGGCGAAGTTATCGACCGCCTCTATCAGTGCGTCGAATGAGAGTGTAGTGCCTACGGTTACGAATATCATAGGACCGTCCCCCGGTAGATGGCTCCCCTGTAAAGGCCCGCGGCCTCGGGCCACTGCACGTAGAACCGGTCGCACAGCCTAAGTGCGGAGATGATCCTGCCGGTAAGGGACGGCTTTGAGACGCGGGTAATGCTTTCGACGAAGATCGCCTTCTTCCTGAAAAACTTCGCCCAGAAACAGAGCGGCACCGCAATAGAGGTCCCCACGCAGATGACGGCCTCCGGGTCTGCCTTCTTCACCACTCCGTACGCGTCCATAAAGCTTACTATCGCGTTCCTTGCGATTCTCCACAGTGACCTGTTTCTCATTGTCGTGATCTTGCCTATGACATGGACCTCGCCTGCGGGTATGTCTATCACGCCAACCTTACCGAGGGCGTCGGAGACGGTGACGAAATGGTACTCAAGGTCCTTCCCGAGGCCGTTTATAAGGGCCTGGGCCTCCCAGAGGAACCCTCCCCCGGTAAGGGTCACGATGACCTTTTTCTTTCCCCCGGTGCCCGGTTTTGCGCTTGCGGCCAAAGTCAAGCCTCCTTCTTCAATATGAAAAAGTAACAGAAAAGGCTCAGGGCCGGCCTGAAAGTCTTCACGATACTGAACCCTGAGTTCCTGATAGAGTTCCTTATGCGTCTCAAGGGGTAGCCGAGCCTCCCAAGCTCCCAGTAATGCTGGCCGTCGAACTTCTTCGGCGTCATGAAGCGAACCCCCGCGTGGAACTTAAGCGTCGTAAGCTTCGGGAGGTTAAGGGCAAACGCTGCCCCGGCAAATGGCGCCGGGACCGATATCACGGCGTACTCCTTAGATATCCTGTGTATCTCACAGAGGCCCCTCTCGAACTCCTCATACGGTATGTGCTCGAGGACCTCACAGCATAATATTATGTCAAAAGAATTCTCTCTGTAAGGGAGATAGACTATATCCGCGAGGGTGTCCGCTCCGGTATGCGGGTCTATATCGCAGGTATGAAGCTTCATCCTGCACTTTCTCAAGAAGTAGCTCACCACCCCGTTACCCGGGCCTATCTCCAGGACGCTCTCCCTTTTAAGGTCGAGGACCGATTGGATCTGGTGCCAGTGGTTTATCCACATCGGCAGAGTCTCGTAATTCCCCAGGTAGTACCCTTCCTTTACCTGCGGCCGTCTTTTTTTATGAGCCTGTTCCGGCATATTCCCTTCCACCTGTTATTTTATCTCCACCTCGGCAAGGTTCGAGATACGGCTTCTGTTATTCGAAGAATCCCAGCTCCTCACCGCGAAGTAGTACCGTCCCGGCTTAAGCCCGTTTATGGTCGCCTTCTCCGTTGTCCCTCCGGCTGCGGGCTCGGCTGTAGTGTTCTCGCCGGCCCACCAGTTCGCGTACTCGGCTGGGTCGTATCTATAGACTTTCTTGTCCGGGTCGAAATCCAGCGACTCAACGAGCTTCTTCTCAGAGTACTTTATCTGGTAGCGTTCGGCCTTCTCCGGGGCGGTCCAGGTTAGCATAACCTTCGACCCCTCCGCCCTTGCCGAGAGGTCTTTGACAGGGGCTGGAGGAAGGGTGTCCGCCCTCGGGTGAGTCCGCAGAAATATCATGGACTGAAGCCCCGGATGGTCGAGATGGTCCGGCGAGTCCAGGGCCGCGGTCCTTATGATTTTATCCATCCTCTCCAGCCAGCGCTCTTCCCCGTTAAGCAGATACGGTATAAGGTTTACGTAAAAGGCCTGCCTTAATGTTTTGTATTCGTGCTCCGACTTTGAGCGGTCGTCGAGGGTGTAGATATAAGGGAGCCAGATGATATCCTTCCCTCTGACGGTGCCCTCAAAATAGGGCTCCCTGTACATGAACTCGGAAATCCCCTCCATGACGTCCGCCACCCTTTTCTTAAGGGGGTTCGAGCCGTCCATGTGGAGGTAATAGTTGGCA
>JACRCJ010000039.1 GCA_016219075.1 Deltaproteobacteria bacterium
AAACCCCGGGTTTCAACCACGGAGGTTCATAAATGGTGCTTGTGCTGGAAAAACGCCTTCTCTCCTCCGTACAGGCTCTGAAGCTGCTCGGTGCTGAGGACCTCTTTCGGCGCCCCGTAGCAGAGGTTCTTCCTGTTGAGGCAGAGTACGGTGGCGGCGTGCCTGTAGACGATATTCAGGTCGTGGGATACGAGGATGACCGTCAGGCCGAGGTTCTTCTGGAGGTGGTAGAGCATCTTGTATATCGACTCCTGACCTGCGATGTCGATATCAGCCGTCGGCTCGTCGAAGAGGAGCACATCGGGGCCCCCCAGTACCGCCCACGCCACAAGCACCCTTTGCCTCTGCCCGATGGATATCTCGCCGAACCCCCTTTTCAGGAGGGCCGCGTCGAGCTGGACGAAGTCCAGGGTCTCCCTTATCTTCTCTTCGGTTATGGAAGGGCCCCTTAGGTGAAAGAACTCCTTTACCGTAAGCGGCACATCCGTTTCGATGTCCATCCTCTGGGGCACATAGCCGGTCTTTATGTCAGGGGCCCATTTGATAGTCCCGGTGTAGGGAAGAAGCCCGATGAGGGACTTTAAAAGGACGGTCTTCCCGGCACCGTTGGGCCCGATTATAGCGAGCACCTCGCCCTGGTTGACATCGAAGTTGACGTCTTCGAGGATACTCGTGCCGTTGATGGAAATATGAAGGTTTTTTACCTCAAGTATCTTCATTTGACTCATTAATATCCTATAACAACAAAGAGGGTGTCAAGTGTTTTATGGTTTTCGCCCCATCATAAGCCTCCTTGCCACTGTCGTTGCCGTCTATATGGGGCCGTGGCGCAAAGCCGGCTCTAATTTTCTTCTAATGTTTTCTTTGATAGCATCAAAGCGGGGGCAATGTATAAGTATAACATAATACCGTAGAAAAGAAATTAAGGGCAGAGACCGTAAATCCGGGATACCGTTATATCTCCGGCTGTTTATTTTTAACGTTCTGGAACCCCCGTGGTTTTAAACCCTGAGAGGAGGGTTCATGCCGCCGGTAACCGCGGCCTTTTCAGGAGAAAGATAGCATTTTTTCATAAATTGCCTTTTTTTCCGAAGTTGTTATAATTGGCGCTATTTTTTAAGACCTTCTCACGGCGCGCCGGAGTTTTACGCCACGCCTTTTTAAAGTTCACAGGCGGTAAATCATATGAAAATAAGAGTATGGGACATACCCACACGTCTGTTCCATTGGATGCTTGTGGCGGCTTACGCCGGTGCGTTTTTCACCTCAGAGAGCGAGTGGTTCCTTGAATACCATACGATAGCCGGGTACATCATTCTGGGCCTCGTAACCTTCAGGGTCCTCTGGGGCTTCACCGGCAACCGTTACTCAAGGTTCGGTGATTTCGTAAAGGGCTTCAAAGAGGTCGGCTCCTTCGTCAAAGAGGCCGTGAGGCTAAAGCCGCCTCGGTACCTCGGGCACAACCCGGCCGTCGGGTGGGTCGTCGTCTTCATGCTTGTTCTGACCATTGTCATAGTCTTTACGGGGATAGCGACCTACGGCGGCGAGGAGAACAGGGGCGCCCTCGCCGGCGTTATTTCCTTCGAGGCCGCGAATGCGGCCAGGAAGGTCCACCTTATACTTGCCGACATAGCGATAGCCGCTATAATAACGCATATATGCGCTGCGCTCTTCCACGACTTCGTCTTAAAGGAGAACATAATACTCTCCATGATCACCGGGACCAAAGAGGACCCGGAGTCATGGAGCGAAAGGGTTGAACACCTCAAACCCGAGGATGCGCCCTCTGCGGCCCGGCTCGCCGTATGGATCGTGGTCACCGTTCTCGGAGGTTTCGCCCTTATATACCTCCCGCCTGAGGGCAGGGGGGCGTTTACGGGCAGGGAGACCGTACAGGTGCTGGATGATTTGGGGTTTGCCGTTCTGTTAAAGCCGGACCCTGTCTGGAAGGATGAGTGCGCGACATCGTGCCACTCGGGCTTTCACCCGACGCTTCTTCCCGCGGCCTCATGGGAGAAGATAATGGGTTCGCTTCAGGACCACTACGGAGAGGATGTCTCTCTTGACGACGCCTCGCGCGCCGAGATACTCAAGTTCCTCCTGTCGGCCTCAGCCGAGCGCTCCACCACCGAGGCGTCCAGAAAGATACTCAATTCGATACCTAAAGACCGGGTGGAGTCAAGGATAACCGAGGTCCCGTATTGGGTGGCCAAGCACGAGGATATAAAGGAGGAAGTATTCAAAAGGAAGTCGGTAATGAGCAAAAGCAACTGCGTTGCCTGCCATCCGGGCGCAGAGGCGGGGTCGTTCGAGGACAAGGACATCCGTATCCCCGGGTAGGAGACCAATGAACCCTCCGGGGATCTAAGCCCACGGTGCTTTCAGACCGTTAAAAATAAGACTTAAGACTAAAAGCGGAGGTCTTTGATGAAAAAAGGAATCAGGTCTTTTATCGCGGCATCGGTCTTTGCGGCGGCTTCGGCCTCTATGGCCGTGAGCGCGGCCGAACCGAACGAACAGGTCCGGTCGCTCGTCGATTCATACAAAAAGTCCTCCGGCGCACAGTCGTTCAGCGCCGAGGAGGGGCGGAAGTTCTTCAACTCAAAGAGGACCCATTCGGTGAAGAAAGAGGAGCGCTCCTGCACCACCTGCCACACCACTGACCCGAGACAACCGGGCAAGACCATCGTGGGCAAGGTTATAGAGCCTCTGGCGCCGTCGGTCAACAAGGAGCGTTTCACCGACCCCGAAAAGATCGAGAAGTGGTTCAAGAGGAACTGCACATGGGTGCTTGAGAGGGAGTGCACTCCCAGGGAAAAGGGCGACTATATCACCTACATGATGTCATTATGAAAGTCCAACGCAAGGAGGAGAGATGAAGATAAAAAAGTTTATACTGCCGCTTCTTTCAGCCGGCGCGCTCGTAGCCGCGATGACGGCTTTTGCCCCGGCTGTTTTTGCCGACGGGTATGAAAGGGGAGAAAGAGGGGATAGTGAAGAGAGAGGGGAGAGTGAAGGCCGCAACGGGAGAAACGGCGGGCGCATAATACCCCCGGCCGACAACGCCGCGTACAAGCAGGAGTGCTCGTCGTGCCACTTCCTCTACCAGCCGGGTCTCTTGCCGGCCCGTTCATGGGAGGCGGTCATGGGTGCTACCGGCAAGCACTTCGGCGAGGACCTCGCCCTCGACGAGGCGACGGTAAAGGAGCTCTTGGCCTATCTTACAGCCAACGGGGCCGATAAGCAGACCAACAGGAGGTCGACCCGGATAGCCGCGAGCATCGATAGCTCGTCCGCGCCGACCCGTATAACCGAGGTCCCTTACATGGTAAAGGAGCACAGGAAGATAAAGAAGGAGACCTTCTCAAGGCCCTCCATCAAGACCTTTTCAAACTGCGGCGCCTGCCACACCAAAGGGGCCGAGGGCAACTTCGAAGAGGACTTCGTGAAGATACCGAAGAACTGATGGGTCTTTGATTTTGCTTCCCGTTGCATCGGAAGAGCGCAACGGGAGCCCAGCCCTCCCGCCAGGGGAGGGGAGGCCTGTTTTGGCAGAGGTTCCGCAAAGCTCTCTCCCCCTTGACGGGGGAGGGTCGTGTTGGGGTGACAGATGAACTTTAGTCCGCTCAGGCCGGCGTGCCGGCCTGAGCGGACTTTTTTTATTCTCTTTTAGGGTCTAAACCCCGCAGCTTGCTGCGCAATACATTAGGCCTTTTTGCGCGCTGGCGCGCGCCTCGTCCTCTATTGCTCTCGCTCCTAAGCTCGCGCGCAATAAATACAGAGGCTTGCTTGCTCACTTTCCTTTATTCACTGCGCAATGGACCTGCTGTTTTGTTAAAAACAATACAAAACATCTAATAACAGGGCTTGTTTTCAGATACCCCGGAGCGAGCTGCGGGGAGGTTTAACGGGCGGCTGCTACTCTTTTGGTCTGCAGAGTTTTTTAAGGAGCGCCACCTTTATGCCGGTCCCCTCGAAGAGCGGGGGCAGGCCCAACGGGTCGAACTTGCGCGTAAAGAACCTCGGGTCCTTGGAAAAAAGCATCCCGGCCTCTATCTTGGGCTCGGGTTCGTCCTCCGGCGTGAAGTGCACGGGTATGAAGACCCCGGGGTTTATGAGCTTGACGGCCCTTACTATCTCCGCGGTATCTATGGCGTAGGCGTTGTCGCATATCGGAAGGATCGCGGCGTCTATCCCTTTAAGCCCCTCCATCTCCGCTATCCTCGTCGTATCACCCGAGAAGTAAATCCTCTGGCCTTGAAGCTCCACAAGAAAACCGCATCCTTCGCCCTTCATGTGAAAGCCCCTCGGCGTGTACGCCTCAACCCCGGTTATTGACACCCCGGAAAGCTCTATGGTCTGGCCTATCTTTACGGTGCGCGCTCCCTTGATATCCTCTACGCAGTACTTGATGTAGCTGTCGTGAAAGGCGGCGACCCTGGTATTTGCGTCCCTTATGGGTGAGACGAACTCAGGCAGACAGTGGTCCACATGGTGGTGCGTGATGAGTATGAGGCCGGCCTTCGGCGGCTCAGGGTCGAGGTATACCGGGTCGAAGTATACCGTAAACCCGTCCCCGGCGGTTACCCGGACGGTTGACTGGCCGAGCCATTCGTACTTAAGCCCGTTAAAAGAAATCTTCACAAGGTCTTCCAAAGCGGCCGTCCTCCATTAATTGCCCTGTCCGCGGGCCGGTTGTATTATACCAGAGCCTTCGTCCGCTATAATATCAGAAGACGGATTTAATATAAATGACCTTTGTGAACTTTTCACGGACGCGTAGTCTTGGGTTTTAGGCCTTAGGGCGTTCGGAATAAGCCTCAAATAAGCCGCACCTCCCCGTAAAAGCGGCTTTTTATATTTTTAACATTCTTAAAACCCTGGGGTTTCAGGAACGGGGAGGGTTCATACCCCCTTCATTCCTCTTGACAAAAAAAAACGAAAGTATTAAAGTAAGCACTTACTCACTAACTCTTGCGGCGCCTTTTTCCTTTTTTGCCGCGCCGCGGAGTATGGGTATTGCAGAGGAAAGACCTGAAGATATGTCAAAGCGCCCCGCTTTTCGTAGCGTCCGAGGTCTTTGTTTTACGGAGCGTTTAAAGTAACCTTTTTATAGAGTGACAGGTTCCACGATGCCCGACAGTAAAAAACCCGTCAAGAGGATGCCCGGAGAGGACAGGAAGGCCCAGATAGTGAAGGTCGCCACCCTGCTCTTCGCCAAGAACGGCTTCAAGGGCACGACCACCCGCGAGATCGCCAGGAAGGCCGGGATCAGCGAGGCCGTCATCTTCAAGCACTTCTCCAGAAAAGAAGACCTCTACAAAGCCATCATAGACTCCCGGTGCTCCGAAGGCACTGGGCAGTCGCGCCTTATAAACCACCTTAAAGGCAAGAAAGGGAAGGAGGTCTTCAAAGACCTCGCCGCGTTCCTTTTGAGCGAGCACCAGAGGGACTCGTCTTTCCTGAGGCTTCTGACCTACAGCGCGCTTGAAAAGCACGACCTCTCCGAGATATTCATAAAGACCAAGGGCCTTGAGCTTATCGAGTTCATCGAGGCGCACATAAAGTCGTTGATCGACGAAGGGGTTCTCAAAAAGACCGACCCCGCTGTCGCGGCGCGCGCCTTCATGGGAATGGTGTTACACTATAGTATCTCCCAGGAACTCTACGGGCTCAAGAAGTACTTCGAGAGGCCCAACGAGACCGTCATCGACATATTCGTAAATATATTCTTTGAAGGCATGAAGAGGAGGTAGGCATGAGGATATTTCATCCGGCCGCTTTTCGACAAAAGACACCCCGGCGTAACGGCGGGCCGCTCTTTTATCTCCTGACCGTACTTTTTGCCGCCGCCGCCTTTTTTTACCCGGCCTGTTCCTCAGCCGCGGAACCCCTGACCCTTGATGAGGTCTGCCGGATGGCGATAGCCAACCACGAGGCCGTAAGGATAGCCGTTGAGGGGGTCTCGCAGGCCGAGAGTAACCTCGGCAAGGCGACTTCGAGGCTTCTGCCGAACCTGACGGCCGAGGGTTCCTTCACCAGGTACAGCGAGAACAAGAGGTCTTCAACGGGTTTTGTCATCCAGCCCGACGACTCAACGGGCGTCAATTTGAAGCTGACCCAGCCCCTGTACTCCGGAGGCAAGGAGTGGAGCTTCAGGAGACAGGCGCAGATGCTCATAGAGAAGTCCAGGGACGGCCTTGAGCTCTCGAAAGAGTCCGTGGTAAGGCTCGCAGCGAGGGCGTACTTCGGGGTCCTGAAAGCGGCTAAAGAGGTCGAGATCAAGACTGCGGCCCTCAAGCGCGCCGTGGAGAGAAGGAAGGTCGCCGCCGCCCGTTTCAAGGTCGGTGAGGTGACCCGGTCCGCGGTCCTGAGGGCCGAGGCCGAGGTCGCGGGGGCCGAGGCGGAGCTGACGAGGGCCGGAGCTGACCTCACCGACGCCAGGAGCCTCCTTAAAAGGGTCACAGGGACCGGGGAGACTGATATTGCGGTTGCCGAGCCTGAGGCCCTCCCGCCTGTGGAAGGGGAGATAGAGGCCCTTGTGACAAAAGCGTTCGAAGCCAGACTCGACTACAAACAGAGCCTCCTTGACCAGAAGGTCGCCTCAGAGGGTATATCTTACGCGAAGGGGAACTTCCTGCCGTCCTTGAGGCTTGAGGGGCTTGCCTCTTACAGGGAGCAGAACCCGGAGACCTCGTTCCTGCTGAAAGAGAGCGTCTCGGCCTCTGTCGTACTGACATACCCGATATTCGAGGGCTTCCTGAGGAGGTCCGAGCTCTCAGAGGCGCGGAGCAGGTTCAGGGAGGCAGAGCTAAGAAGGCTCGGCCTTAAAAGGGACATAGAGGTCGAGGTGAGGGACGCCTACAACAATGTAGTGTCCGTAAAGGCCGTCATCGATTCTTACAGAAAACAGCTTGAGTTCGCCGAAGAGGACTACAAGATGGTCTTCGAGCAGTTCAAGTACGGGCTTGCCACTACAGTCGATGTCATAGACGCCGATACGGTGCTTATTTCGGCCCAGAGGTCTCTTATGAACTCCACTTACGACCTTGAGCTCTCAAAGGTGGAGCTCAGGTACAGCCTCGGAGTCCTTTTGGACGACCTAAGACTTAACAATACCGCAGCCAACCCCTGAAACCGGGGCGCGCTGTCCATACATGGTATCTCAGGAGCTTGCATATGAAGAACAGGGTCTTTTTATTGGCGCCGGCAGCGGCGGCACTGGTCTTAACCTTCGCCGGGTGTTCGAAAGAGGCGCCTAAAAAACCTGAAGGCCAGGCAATCGGCCAGGGCGCGCAGGTCCTGAAGGTCAAGACGGCGAAGGTGGAAGGCAGGGCCGTTGCCAGAAGCGTCGAGGCCACCGGTACCCTGGCGCCGTGGGACGAGGTCATCGTCAGCAACGACACCCCCGGTACCGTTGAAAAGATAGCGGCCGACCTCGGCGACAGCGTGAAGTCCGGCGCAACGCTTGCGGTCCTCGACCAGAGGGAGGCAAGACTCAATTACGAGGACGCCGAAGCGGCTCTCCAGACAAGCCTTAAGTCGCTGGACAGGCAGAGGGCGCGCTCCAGTGACGCGAAGACGACCCTTGCGAGGTACGACGAGCTCTTCAAGGAAGGCATGGTCTCCGTGAGCCAGCACGACAGCGCGATTACAGCCCATGACGTGGCCGAAGCAGAGCTCCGTGAAGCCGAGGCGAAGGTCAGGCAGTCGGAGGCAAGGCTCGACCTCGCCAAAAAACGCCTCTCCGATACCGTCATAAAGTCTCCCATCTCCGGGGAGGTGAAAAAAAGGTTCGTATCCGTCGGCGAAAACATCAAGGACAAGGTCCAGATGTTCTCGATAGTCTCCACCGGCACTCTCAAGTTCCAGGGCACCGTTGCCGAGACCTCGGTGCCCAAGCTCAAAAACGGCCAGACCGTCGAGGTCGCCGTCGACGCTTACAGGGACAAGACCTTCAAGGGCAGGCTCACCCGCATAAGCCCGGCGGTCGATGTCAGGACAAGGACCCTTGAGGTCGAGGCCTCGGTCCCCAACCCGTCGGGACTCCTTAAACCCGGCTTCTTCGCCAAAGGTCTGGTACTCACGAGCGTGGAGAAGGGAGTGCCCTTCGTCCCCTCCGAGGCCGTCTACGTATTCGTCGGCATAACCAAGGTCTTTGTCATCGAGGACGGGGTGGCAAGGGAGAAGCTCGTAAATACCGGTTTACGCGAAGGCGCAACCGTAGAGGTCGTAGACGGCATCAAGCCGGGCCAGACCGTGGCCACCACCAACCTCTCGGCCCTTTACGACGGAGTGTTGGTAGGCGTCGAGGGTGCGGCGACGAAGTGATCCTGACGGGCTTTACGGGCCTGTCAGGGCGTAGATCAGGGAAATGAGCCACCGCAGGGCGGGGGCTTAAAAACCCAGTGGTTTTCAGAACGCTAAAAATCATGCAATTCCCTGTAGCTTGCTGCAGGGTTTCCTTATAAAAACCCTCCCCCTCGATGGGGGAGGGAAGGGTGGGGGTGAAAACAGGTTTTCACCCTCCCCGCTTCCCGTTGCATCTGCTTCGCGCAACGGGAGCCCAGCCCTCGCCATCAAGGGAGGGGAGGCTTAAGGAGATATCCCGTTGCTTGCGGCGGGGTGGTTCATTATGAAACCCTAAAACCTCATAACAGACAAGACCATGTCACTATACGAGATCTGCATAAAACGCCCGGTCTTCGCGACCATGATAATAATGAGCCTTGTGGTAATGGGGCTCGCCTCGTACAGGGAGCTCGGGCTCGATATCTTCCCCAAGGTCGACCTGCCTACCGTCACCGTCACCACGCAGCTCGAAGGCGCAAGCCCCGAAGAGATAGAGAGCCAGATAACCAAGAGGATAGAAGAGGTCGTAAACACCATAAACGGCATCGATGAGCTCCGCTCCACCACCATCGAGGGCCAGTCCCAGGTCTTCGCGACTTTCCTCCTCGAGAAGAACATAGACGTTGCCGCCAACGAGGTCAGGGAGAAGGTCTCCACGATACTCTCCCAGCTCCCTGCCGGGACCGACTCGCCAGTTATCGAGAAGTTCGACCCGGACGCCTCGCCTATCCTCTCGATAGTCGTCTCCGGGAAACGCTCCCCGAGGGAGATAACCGAGATCTCGGACAAGAAGCTCAAAAGGCAGCTCGAGGTCATAAAAGACATAGGCGCCATAACCCTTGTCGGAGACAGGAAGAGGGAGATCAAGGTATTCATAGACCCCGACAGGCTCTCGGCCTACAACCTCTCCATCGTTACAGTGAAGGACGCGCTTAAGAGGCAGAACGTCGAGGTCCCCGGCGGCAGGATAACCTGGGGGAGCCGCGAAGAGGGCCTGAGGACGATGGGCAGGCTCGAGAAGGTCTCGGACTTTAACGGCCTCATCGTGGCCGACTACAAGGGCTCTCCTGTGCGCCTCAAGGACATCGCCAGGGTCGAGGACGGGGAGGAAGAGCCCCGCACGCTCTCCCGGCTTGACGGCAACAACGCGGTGTCTCTCCTTGTCAGGAAGCAGTCCGGCACCAATACCGTCCGGGTCGTGGACAGTGTCAAGGAAAAGCTCGATGAGATAAAGGCCACGTTACCGCCGGACATCAGGATAGAGATAGTAAAGGACCAGTCGAAGTTCATAAAGAAGTCCGTCTCGCAGGTCGAGGAGCACCTCATACTCGGCTCGATACTGGCGAGTTTGATAATACTCCTTTTTATCAGGAACCTGAGGACCGCCTTCATAGCGGCCCTCGCTATACCGGCTTCCATCATCGCCACATTCACGCTCCTGCGGTTCATGGGATTTACGCTGAACAACATGACGCTTCTGGCGCTCTCCGTCTGCACCGGTATCGTAGTGGACGACGCCATAATCGTCCTTGAGAACATCTACAGGCACATGGAGGAAGAGGGCAGGGGCCCGATCGAGGCGGCGATACACGGCACCAGGGAGATAGCGCTTGCCGTCATGGCCACCACACTTTCCCTTGTCGTCATATTCCTTCCCGTGGCCTTCATGTCCGGCCTCGTCGGAAGGTTCTGGAAGAGCTTCGGCCTTACGGCCGCTTTCGCCATAATGATATCCCTTCTCGTATCGTTCACGCTGACCCCGATGCTCTCGTCAAGGCTACTTAAGCACAAGGGAGGCGCCAAAGAGCAGAGGTCCTCGTGGGCATACTCGAAGATGGAGGGCGCGTACCTCGGGCTTCTCGGCTGGTGCCTCCGCCACCGCCTCATCGTAACGATAGCCGCGGTGGCGATACTTTTCTCTATCGTGCCGCTCGGCAGGGTCGTCAAGTCCGAGTTCATCGTCGATGACGACATGAGCGAGTTCGAGGTGACGGTGGAAACCCCTCCGGGGTCTTCGCTTGAGAAGAGCGAGGAGGTCCTGAAACAGATAGAGGCCGACCTTAGAAGCATCCCCGAGGTCGAGCGCCTCTTTACGACGATCGGCGTAAGGGGCCAGTACCTCTCGAATGTCACCGACGCCTCGATATATGTGGGGCTCAAGCAGATGAACGAGCGCGATAGGTCCCAGGACGAGATAATGCAGGACGCCCGCGTGATCATGAGGAAGTACCCGGAATTAAGGACCGGGGTGCAGATAATAAACCTCATCTCCGGCGGCGGCTTCAGGGCGACCCCGTTCAACATGGTCGTAAGGGGCCCGGAGCTTTCCAGG
>JACRCJ010000249.1 GCA_016219075.1 Deltaproteobacteria bacterium
ACGTGAACGGCTCATAGTAGTCGTCTATGGTCGGCAGGTTCGGCTGGAAGAAGATGTTCGCAAGGGACCTGATCTTGCCGGGCCCCTTGAGAAGCTTAAGCCTTAAGCTCCCGCCGGAGACTTCCCAGCCGCCCCTGTACCTCTCCTGGTCTTCCCAGGTCAGCGGATAACCCGCGCCCGGCTTTGTCTCTACGTTGTTCCACCACATGTACTCGGCGCCTCTGCGGCTTGTCCATATGTTTTTACAGGACACGCTGCAGGTATGGCAGCCGATGCACTTGTCCATGTGAAAACTCATTGAAAGTTGAGCTCTTATATCCATTTTACCACTTCACCTCCTGGTTTCTCATTTTTCTCACCAACACTGTTGTGTCCCTGATGATCGGGATCGGACCCCAGCCGTTAAAGGCGTAGGAGAACTGGCCGTAACCGCCGGTCATGAGTGTCGGTTTGAGACGCTGCCTGGTAAGAGAGTTGTGGAATCCGCCCCTGATCTTGTTCCTCTGCTCCGCCTTCGGGATGTTAACGGTTCTTTCCTGTGAATGATAGGCGAAACATGTCCCGGTCGGGATCCTTGCGCTTACGACCGCGCGGCATACGAATATACCGTTGTCGTTGTAAGCCTCTATCCAGTCGTTATCCCTGATGCCAACGCTTTCGGCGTCCCTGTCGTTGACCCAGGCTGAGTTACCGCCGCGTGAAAGCGTCAACATCCTCAGGTTGTCGTAGTGGGTCGAGTGGATCTGCCACTTTCCGTGCGGTGTGATGTAGTTAAGGACCAGAGCGTCCGTCTTATCAGACTTCTGGAGCTCGTTCATCTTAGCCGGGTTGAGCTTGTACTTGTGGACGCACAGAGCCTCGCCGAACTGGAGATAAACCGGGTGGTCGAGGTAGAAGTGCTGCTTACCGGTCAGTGTCCTCCAGGGCACCCTGCGCTCTGTCTGGATGGTCCATGTGCCGTAGGCCCTCCCCTTCCTGTTGTCGCCTGTCCAAAGAGCGCTGGTGAGCCAGCGCCGTGGCTGTGCTACGATGTCGTCGTAGGTGATGGTGAAGTTCCTGTCGGGCCCGGCGATCTCTTCGGCGAGACCGTGAGCGCCTTCCCTGAACTCAACCTCTTCACCGTAGATGGCCTTGACGGCCTTCTTGGCGGCGTCGTAGTTCTCGGCATGGAGCCCGGTGTGGTGCTCCTCTTCGTGCCACTGCCTGTAGCTGACCTCGCCGTTCGTGGTGCCGGAGAAGGCCATGACGAAGTTGGCTGCCTCCTTGGCGGTGTTCAAGGCGATGAGCTTGTGGCCGTTGAACTGAACGGTGTCGATGTGCGGCTGACTGGCGTAGTTCTCATAGAGGTCCTTGCCGTCGAGCATGATGCCGTGGAAGCCGTACTTGCCCTTCATGAGCGGTCCTACGGCCGAGTACATCTTATCGATGTTGGCGTAGTCCCTCTCAACGACAGAGATGCTGGGCATCGTCTTGCCGGGGATGGCTTCGCACTCGCCCTTCTTCCAGTCCTGAACCCCGTTCAACGCAGGCTGCGCGATCTCGCCCGGCGTGTCGTGGTTGAGAGGAGCGGTCATGATCTCCTTTACGGGTTTCGGGAAGTGCTTCTTCGCTATCGTGGAGAACTTCTCGGCAAGGAACTTGTACGCGTCCCAGTCGCTCTTCGATTCCCAGTTCGGCGAGACAGCCGCGCCCATCGGGTGGATGAAGGAGTGGAGCTCCGTGGTGTTGATGTCTTCCTTCTCGTACCAGTGGGCCGCCGGGAGAACGATGTCGCAATAGGTCGGCGTGGTGTTCATACGCATGTTCAGGTCGACGATGAGATCAAGCTTGCCGAGCGGGGATTCCCTGTACTTGAGTTCCTTCAGGAAGGGCTTGGCGACCTCTTCGGTGATCATGTTATGATGCGTGCCGAGGAGGAACTTGAAGAAGTATTCCTGTCCCCTGCAGCTCGAACCAAGGGCGTTGGCTCTCCATATCAGCCATACTCTTGGGTAGTTCTCCGGGGCGTCCGGGTCCGCTATGGCGAAGTCCAGGGTGCCGCTCTTGAGCTGCTTGACGACATAATCGACGACCTCGGCGTCCGTCTTGGCGCCGGACCTCTGGGCCTCTTCATACAGGGCGATGTTGCTCTTGTTGAACTGCGGATAACCGGGCATCCAACCGAGCCTTACCGACCTGACGGCGTAGTCGGCCGTGTGCTGGTACTCAAGCTGCGACTTGTCAGGCACGTTGTGGTAGTCGGTTATGGCAGAGTCGTACTTGAACTGCTGCGTGTGTATGTACCAGTTGATCGGGTTGCTCATCAGCCTCGGAGGCCTTACCCAGTCGAGCGAGTGAGCGATCTGGCCCCATGAATCGAACGGAGCGAGCTTTTCCTGACCGACATAGTGCTGGAGACCGCCGCCGTTTCTTCCGACGCAGCCGCAGAGCATCAGGGCGTTCATCGAGGCCCTGTACATGAGGTCCGAGTGGTACCAGTGGTTGAAGCTGGCGCCGCAGATGACCATCGAGCGGCCCTTTGTGACTTCGGCGTTGCCGGCGAACTCGCGGGCCACCTGGATGATGGTGTCACGGCCGATACCCGTGTACTTCTCCTGCCACGCGGGCGAGTTGCCCTTGTCGTCATCGTAGTTCTTGCAGTAGTCGCCTGAAAGCCCCTTGCGGGCCACGCCGAGGTTGGCGATGTTGAGGTCGAATACGGTCGTTACCGGTACCCTGCCCTCTTTTGTCTCGATGTACTTTACGGGCACCTGCCTCTTGTACCTCTCGGGCTTATCAAGCTCGTAGAAGTTCACTTCAAGGGCGTCGTCCTTCCCGTCGAGCAGGGTCAGGGCCGGGGTGATGTCCTCGCCGGTCTTGCCGTCCTTGAGAAGGGTGTTCCACTTGCCGTGGCTCTCGTGCTTCTGGGGATACCTGTAGCCCATGCCGCCGTTTACTACGCGGGCCTTGCCGGTCTTCTCGTCCCACATGCAGAACTTCCACTCGGAGTTGTCCTCATCCGAGTAGCCGGCGAGGTCGCAGGCCCTTAAGTAGCGGCCGAGCTCGTAGCCGTCCTTGCTCTTCGTGAGTTTTACGAGGTTCGGCAGGTCTGTGTAGCTCCTTACGTAGCTGTCGAAGTACGGGACCTTCTTGTCTACATAGAACTCCTTGAGGATGACGTGGTTTACGCCCTGCCAGAAGGCAGTGTCTGAACCCGTCTTTAACGGCACCCACAGGTCGGCGTACTTGGTGACCTGGGAGTAGTCGGGGGCGCATACCACGAGCTTGGCTCCGCCCATCCTGAGCTCGGAGACGAAGTGGCAGTCCGCGGTCCTTGTCATGTTCGGGTTGGCTCCGTTCATGACGACATAGCCGGCGTTGTACCAGTCGGCGCTCTCGCAGGAGTCGGTCTGCTCGCCCCATACTTCGGGCTCGGCGTTCGGAAGGTCAGTGTAGTAGTCGTAGAAGCTCAAGTGCACGCCGCCGATGAGCTGGTTGTAACGGGCGCCCGCGACGTAGCTGATCTGTGACATCGCCGGGATCGGCGAGAAGGCGATGTTCCTGTCCGGACCGTACTTCTTGATTGTGTGTATCTGGGCTGAAGCGATTATCTCGCAAGCGGTGTCCCAGTCGAACCTGCGGAATCCGCCCTTGCCCCTTGACCACTTGATCTTCTTGGAGAGATCGGGATTGTCAACGATGCTCCTCCAGGCGTCAACCGGGTCAGAGTGCTTGGACCTGGCTTCTTTCCAGGCGTCAAGCAGCACGCCTCTGCAGTAAGGATACTTGATCCTTACGGGGCTGTATACGTACCATGAAGCCGAGATACCTCTCTGGCAACCCCTGGGCTCGTACGGGGGGAGCGACTGCTCGAGCTTCGGATAGTCAACGGCCTGAAGCTCCCATGTGATGACTCCGTCCTTTACATAGACCATCCATGAGCAGCCGCCCGTGCAGTTGTTGCCATGGGTGCTCCTTACCGTCTTGTCGTACTGCCAGCGGTTCCTGTAAAACTCTTCCCATCCCCTTTTTCCGGGGTTGATTTCATCTTGTATCCAGTTAGACATTTACCGTCCTCCTTTTCCGCCGTAATTTCTCCACAACGCATCGTGGGCGGTACCGTTGTTCCTGTTCCTGTACCTGCCGCTCCAGATAATATTGAAGATGATCATTATGCCTACGAAACCGCCCAGACCGATCACCGTGAATGTGCCGCCGTGCGAAGGGGCGACAGCGGTCTTGCTCTGCTGTTCGAAGAACGCCCTCAGGTTGTCGACTTCCTCGTCGGTCACGTTCTTGGTCATGAAGATGGGACCCATGACCGGCGAGCCGCCGCCGTTGATCCAGGCGCCGCTTACGAACATGTTCTTTGACTCGTCGGCGTAGATCTTGGTCAGATCGGGACCGACCACTCCGCCGCCGAGCTCTCCCACGCCGGCGCTGTGGCATGACATGCAGGCCGGTCCGCCGTTTGAGAACCTCTTCTCGCCGGTGAACAGCGCCTTGCCGACAGCCGGGTTGCCCTTCTCCACCGGGCCGGCGGGAGCCGCCGCCTGTTCAGCCGCAGGGGCCGCCGCATCTTCGGCCATGGTTGCCGTTGGCATGATCCCGGCTACAAGGGAAAACGCCAGTCCGAGTTGCAACCCTCTCCACAACATTCTTTTACAACTCTTTAAAACCATACCCTACACCTCCTTTACCTGCCGCTTTACTTTTTTTGTTTTATATATCTATGGTTCCATAGATAGGATTAAAACCTTATTTAAGCCGTCTCCCCCGTTCCCTGCCCTGCTTCAGGGTAGACTGTAGCAAGCGTCCTTGTCGACCGGGCGTTACTGACACAAACGGCGTCCATCTTTCAATGGGATTTTGTTCAGCGAGCCGTGGAAACGGTTAACGGAAGAGTAGATTATGCTCCAGGCCGCCTCTGGCAAGGTTCTGCGGTACCCGCAGTAGATCAAAACCTGTCTTTCGGGACCTCTCCACGGTTCTGTCGTGAAGGGGAGCGTCCTGTTTTTCCGTCCTGCACTTGCTTACGAACTCCAGGAGCCTTGCCCGGAACTTGAATACGACCACTTCCATGCCGCCTACGGGCTGAACAGGAGTGGCAGGCAGTGAACCAAGGACCCTGCCGAAAAGAGACCATGCCCGGACTATCGTCTTTTCGGTCACAGGCTCTTTAAGGACCTCGCGGCCTTCGTCCTGAAGGCTTCTGTACCGGTCAAGGACGGCGTTATAGCCCTTCATCTGCGCCTTCTTCCTGAAGGCCGGGCACAGGTGCAGGGCTGTCATGTACAGTAGCGACTGGCAGAGGCGTCTTATATCTCTTTTGACCCTTTGACTCATTTGCTTCAGAGCCCTCCGAATCTCAAGTTATTAACGGCCTGGCACAGGGGTGATGACATGGAGATCACCGCCTGCCTTGAGCCGCGATCGCCCAAAACCGAATTTGCAACACCAGCCTATTTGTAAGCAGGCCCGTAAAATACCAGATTCGGGTAACACTGTCCAGTATTTTTAGCAAAGATTCAAAAAATTTTTGCGTTTTTTGAGGACGCCTGTCGCGCATTAAAATTCTCCGCCATAAATGGCGTAAAATTTTGATGGTGCGGAAAAATCATTTAGATTTGCCACTCCTTTTCCCAACGCTAAAGCGACGGGATTGCGGAGCGGCATACCCATTCAGTACAGGCCGGAAATCGACCCGGTTTACCGGGCTTTTTTAATGCCGGCCGCTTCAAGCATACCGGGGCAGGCCCTTTTAAGCCTATCGCGTCGATACCCGTATTTTATCCCTTCATCAACTGTCCTGAATGAAAAAGACGGGCGCTGATGGACGGCCTTATGCAAAGACCCATAAGACAGGGCACGGCGACTTCTTCGTTACCCTGTCCGTAACGCTTCCCATGAAGAGCTTTCCTACCGGGGAGTAACGGTGCGTCGCCATGACTATAAGGTCGGCGTTCCGCTCTCCAGCAAGAGACAATATCTCGTATGCGGCGTCCCCTTCCCTCAGTACCGTCTCCATATGCTTGACCCCGCCTTCTTGAAGGGCTTTAGCCTGTTTTTCCAGCAACTCCCTGCCTTCGTTGAGCCAATCCTCGTGAATGGCGATCCACTCCTTGGAATTGGTGACTATGGGTTCGGAACGGTACCATTTTTCCACCACATTCAACAGTATCAGCTTCGCGTCCGAGATTTTGGACAGATACGCCGCCATTTCCACCGCCTTTTCGGTCAACTCGGAGCCGTCTACGGGGCATATTATATTTTTATATTTCATTTCGACCTCGCTCAGTTAGTGTGTCCAGAATACCGCCAGTCCCAAACGGGCTCAGGCTTCGTAGGCCTTCTCCTCGTGATGGAGGGCCTTGCCGCCTTCGCCGACCCATGAGGTCGTCCACCTGCGCTGAACGACGCGGAGCACTACCAGGGCTACCAAGCTCATCGCGCCAAAGAAGATGAACCCGCCGCTGAAGCTTCCGAGATACTGTTTGGAAACTCCCATGGCGTTGGGGAGGAGCCCTCCGCCCAGGGCGCCTACCTCTCCTACAAGGCTCATTGCAATTGGCGTGGCGTAGGCGAACCTCAAAGGCACTAACTGGAAGGTGGAGCCGTTGGCGGCCCCAAGGGCCGAGAATATGAGGATAAGGATTGCCGTCGTGATGAGGACCGAAGGCATGAAGCTTACGGCAAAGGCGCCGACTGCTATGAGTATAAGAAGTACATTGAGCATGCGTACGCCGCCCCAGCGGTCAGCCGCCCAGCCGCCCGTTATCCTCAGGACGCTGGCCATGATGGCGATGACCGCGGCGTACTGCCCCATCTGGCTCTTCGGTATGCCGAACTGGTCGTGGAAGAAGGTCGGCAGGAACATGGTGAAGCCGATATAGCCGCCGAAGCTGACTATATAGATTATATTAAAGACCCATGCGTCTTTCTCGACAAGGATCTTAAGATAGTCGCTGAGTTTCTTTCTTTCCAGATCAGGAGGCTCCTTGGCGAAGAAAAGCATCAGGGCCATGGGTATGAGCATCAATATGATGGCGTAGCCGTAGACAGACGACCATCCGTATTTGACGGCAAGCGGGGGGGCGAAGAGCATCGCTATTACCGCGCCGCTGTTGCCGGCCCCGGCTATGCCTATGGCCAGCCCTTTATATTTGGGCGGGAACCAGCCGCCGCCGAGGGAAAGGGCAACGCCAAAGCTCGCTCCGGCTATGCCGAGCGGGATGCCCATGTAGATGACCTCTGTGTAAGAATCGACGAAAAAATAGCCGTAGATAAGTCCGACTGTGATAAGCGCCATCTCAAACATCGCAGCCCATTTACGGGTGATGTACTGCGCCAGAAGCCCGGTGGGGAACCGCATAAGGGCGCCGGCCAGAACCGGGACTGACAGCATGAACCCCTTCTCCATGGGTGTAAGGTGGAACTGCTCGCTTATAAAAGGAGCCATCGCGCCGTTCATTACCCATATCGCAAAACAGAAATCGAAATACAGAAATGCACAAAACAGCGTGGGCGGATGCCCGGATTTCATGAATGCCTTGAAGTTCATTATAACTCTCTCCTTTTCCTACTATGCCCCTGAAATTAGTCAAAAGGTATTATGCCAATCAACGGAGGCTGTATTATTCAGTTCAGAAAGACTGCGCAACCGGGACCTTCGACACTGGCGGATGCCGCGGCCTGTTCAGCCCTCTATCCATAAAACTCCTCTCCGGCAGGAATTAACATCCTTAAAACTTCCGTCAGACACGCAAAGGCCCGGGCAGACACCACCGCCCTGAGTGGCGTTGACCGGTTAAGATATCGGAAACCAAACAGTTATGGACAGACCCGCGCTTCTAATTTCCGATATTCCTTTCATCTTTTGAATGATATCCTTTCTAAAAAGTGCAATATGCGTACCAACAAAAATCACAGCACGGAAATAAAAATTAAAGTCATTGATATTTAAGCCGAAATATTTTTTTTACAGATGGAAGTACCCTGCCAGGCACCACGAGCGAATGTTACGAATATGTAATACTTTTGACCTGATTATGATATTTATCAATAAAT
>JACRCJ010000252.1 GCA_016219075.1 Deltaproteobacteria bacterium
AACTGAAAAAACTCTTAAAACTTATTCCTAACAAACATCTGAAACTCCGGTTTCTCGACGAAGGATATTTTTGCGGTAGCGACAGGGCGAGCGGTACCGGTCTGAACGCTGAACGGACACAGCTGTGTCGCGGTTACATTTTTCAATAACAATCGGAGTCGTGAAGATGTTTAAAAACCTTAAAAAAGAGCGGATCCCCGCCCTGTTAAACCGGCTGCCGCTTGCCTCGGGGATATTTTCCGCCTTGCTCGGCCTTGTTGTGATCGCGGGCTGGCATACCCACAACATCACGCTTTTAAAGCTCTTTCCTTCTTTTGAAGCGATGCGGTATAATGCCGCGCTGGGGTTTTTCCTCTCGGGCATAGGGCTTATTTCCGCTTATCTCGACCTTAGACGCCACGCAAGAATATGCGCGGCGACAGTTGCGGCCATCGGGCTTCTTACCCTGTTCGAATACATATTCGGCGTGGACATAGGGATTGACCAGCTTTTGTTCAAGGACACCGTCTCAGGCTCTTTCCCGGGCCGGATGGCCCCGAGCACCGCGCTCGGCTTTGCCTTTACCGGCCTCTCATTACTTTTGATATACAGCCCCTTTTGGCAGAGACAGCGCTCTATTATCCTGGGACTCTTCGGCTCGATAGTCTTCTCAGTCGGGTTTACCGCGTTATTCGGTTATGTCACAGGCATAGCGGCCTTCATCGCATGGAGCGAATTTATCGCCATGGCGGCGCATGCATCCGCCGGGTTCGTCGCGCTCGGCGCCGGCATAATCGCGTTCGTATGGCGCGACAGTGAGGCCGGGGAGATGGGCGCACTGCGGTGGCTGCCCGGCATAATGGGGGTCTGCGTGATAACGGGCACTCTGATGTTATGGATGGTGGCGGAGGCCCAGGAGATATCGCATATCGACCAGACCGTAAGCTCCAAGACGGATACCGTAAAAGACCATATACAGGACCAGACCACTGCAAGGGTCCTGGCACTTGTCCGAATGGCGAACAGGTGGGAGACTCAAGGCAGGCCCGCAAGGGCTGAGTGGGAGTCGGACGCGAACCTTTACCTTGAGCATTACGCGGGCCTGAGTTCCATAAGGTGGATAAACCCGTCACTCAAGACGCAATGGAGCGTTTCCAAAAAAGAAGACCTCTCCGGCCTTGACGGCGTCCTCGGCCATGAAAGCGACCTGTACTGGGCTCTTATCGACCAGGGGAAAAGACGCGAGGCCGTCATCTCACAGAGCGCGCCTGCGGCCGGAGGCGAACGCTCGCTTACGGCGTCGGTCCTGATCTCTCGTGACGGAAAAGGTTTTGAAGGGTTCATCTCGGGGACCTTTAATGCCAACGAGCTCTTCGATTCCGTATTGCTTCACGAGGTGAAAGATAACTATTCGGTAGCCGTTTACAACGGGAACGACGAGCTGTACAGGCACTCCGGGAAGACCTTTGAGGAGAACAGCAGATGGGCCAGGGAGCTGAGCGTAGGCCTTTACGGGGCGGACTGGCGCGTCAGGGTCTGGCCTGAGGCGGAACTCCTGAACTCTCTTAAATCTCCTCTGCCAAATGTCGTTCTTGCCGCCGGCCTCAGCGCTTCATTGCTCCTTGCGCTTCTGGTCCATTTTGTTCAAACGGCTCAAAAGCGCGCGGTAGCCGCCGAGACCGCCAACTTCGCCCTGGGGGTTGAGGTGGCCGAGCGCAAAAGGGCCGAGGCCGAGGTGCAGCGTCATGCCAGAGAACTTGAACATGAAGTGGCGGAGCGCAGGAGGGCCGAGGAGGAAGTGGCAAAAAAGGCCTCCGAGCTTGAGCGCTCGAACTCTGAACTCGAACACTTCGCGTATGTCGCTTCCCACGACCTGCAGGAGCCGCTGAGGATAATCAACGGGTATCTGCAGCTTCTGGCGCGGCGCTACAAGGGAAAGCTCGACGACAGCGCGGACGAGTTCATAGACTTCGCGGTCGAAGGCGGAAAACGCATGCAGAGGATGATAAGCGACCTTCTGACATACTCCAGGGTCGGCCGCATCAGCGACTTCACCCATGTCGACTGCTCCGATCTCTTCGACCGCACGGTCCCGAACCTTAAGGCCTCCATCGAAGAGAGCGCTGCCGTTGTGACCCGGGGAGAGCTCCCCAGGGTCCTTGCGATAGAACAGCAACTGGAGCACCTCTTCCAGAACCTTATCAGTAACGCCATCAAGTACCGCCGTAGCGACACTCAGCCCAGCATCCATGTCTCGGCGGAGCAGAGGGGGGATGAATGGCTCTTTTCGTGCTCAGACAACGGGATAGGGATAGACCCGAAATATTCGGAGCGCATCTTCGTCATGTTTGAGAGGCTGCACGGCAAGGACCAATACTCAGGCACCGGCATCGGGCTTGCCCTGTGCAAGAAGGTGGTAACCAACCACAGGGGAAGCATCTGGGTGGAGTCCAGGCCGGGTGCGGGTTCGACCTTCTACTTTACGATACCGCTTCATAAGGTCTGAGCGGTCTTTGAAGCCCCGCCGGACCAGCCGCGCACGCAAAAAACGGCCTGCACCGCCCAACCCATGTTACAAAAGAGGGCGGCCTTTTTAAAAGGCCGCCCGTTTTTTATCGTGGCTTAACCACTCGCCCCGCTTTTGCGCTCTGCCGCCGTTCTAACCAAAACATTTTTTCGAGCACAACTACCGGCGGGTTCAATCTTGCAGATTGAACCCGAATGATTCGTGTTGGCCAGCGAAATTCAGGGTTCAGGGTACAACCCTGAACCCGCTAAAAGACTGCGTTATAGTCTTCAATTGGAACGAATCGTAGATTTAAGGTTGTTTTTTGAATCTTCGCAGATAATTTTCTTTCCCTGCGGCACAAACTTTAAGATCTCTCAAAAGTCCGTCTTCGATGCCGTATATCCAACCATGCACGGTAAGTTCCTGCTTCCTTGCCCATGCGTCTTGAACGACGGTTGTATGGCAAACATTATAAACCTGCCTGACAACATTTAATTCACATAGACGATTTATTAAAGATCTTCTGTCTTTGTATTTTTTTAACTCATCTTGATGATACGAATAAATATCTTTTATATACCCAAGCCAGTTATCAATTAAACCATGCATCTTTTCTTCCAAAGACGCTATTACACCGCCACACCCATAATGACCGCAAACTATAATATGTTTTACTTTTAAAACATCGACCGCATATTGAATGACTGACAGACAATTCATATCGCTATGAACAACAAGATTTGCCACATTTCGATGCACAAATAATTCTCCGGGCATTAACCCTACTATTTCATTTGCCGGCACCCTGCTGTCTGAGCAACCGATCCAAAGATACTCTGGATTTTGCTGCTTTGCTAAAGTTTTAAAAAAATCCGGATGGTTCTTTTCAATAGAAGAAGCCCAATTCCGATTATTTGCGAATAACCCAGACAATTTTTTCATGATGTTAAAGCCCCGATGGGCCGCGCCCACCGGAGTATCAGCTACTCACTCCTGTAAATGGTGTCAACGCCCATCATCTATTTAATTACCGCCAGCAATATACAACTTTTTGGTAAAATCCACAACCCTCAACTTCAGGAAGTACTCATCGGCCGTATCATGGCGTGATTCTGTTAAAGACCTCGGACAGGGCAGGCTCTGCGGCCCCCTCACTCCCCTCTCCCGTTTCAGCCGTTCAGGACCTCTCTGACCTTTTTGAGGAACTCCGAGGGCCAGACCGGTTTGGCGATGAAGTTCAGGGTCTCGGCGCTCGTCCCTTTTCTCCGTATCATATCCTCGTTGTAGCCGCTGAAGAATATAGCCTTGATATCCGGTTTTATCTTCTGTATCTCGTCGTAGACCTCCCAGCCGTTCTTTCTCGGCATGATGACATCGAGTATGACGAGCTTTATCTTGTCCCTGTCCTTGAGGAACTTTTGTATAGCTTCGTCGCCGTCGGACGCCTCCCTGACATCGTAGCCGAAGTCCTCGAGCACCGTCCTGGTTATCCTTCTTACCTCGGCGTCGTCTTCCGTGATGAGCACCGTCTCCCTGCCCAGAACCGCGCCGGGCTCGTCCGTCAGGTTCAGCTCCTTTTTCCCGGCCCTTGTCCTGACCGCGGGCAGGTATATGTTGAAGGCGGCGCCCTTGCCCGGCTCGGAGCTGACGGTTATGTAGCCGTTATGCTGTTTTATTATCCCGTAGACTATGGAGAGGCCGAGTCCCGTGCCTTTTCCGACCGCCTTGGTGGTGAAGAACGGGTCGAATATCTTCGACTTGGTATCGGCGTCCATCCCGGTGCCTGTGTCGCGGACGGTTATGAGGGCGTAGCTGCCAAGCTCCCCATAACCGTGCGAGGCTATGAAGTCTTCGTCGATATCCACCGGGCCGGTGGATATGGTCAGGGCGCCGCCGGAGGGCATGGCGTCCCTGGCGTTGGTGGCGAGGTTCACAAGGACCTGTTCTATCTGCCCGCTGTCGGCCATCACGCTCAAGTCCGATCCCGAGAGCTCAGTCCTGAACTCGATGTCCTCTCCGATAAGCCCGCCGAGGAGGTCTTCCACCTTCTCCACTATCGTGTTGAGGTCCTCCCTCTTCAAGGTCATTATCTGCTTTCTGCTGAACGCGAGGAGCCTTCTGGTGAGGTTGGCGGCCCTGTCCGTCACCCCGAGTATGTTCTTCACATTCTCGGCGAGGGGGTCGTCTTTCTTGAGCTTCATCTGGAGGACCGTGGCGTAGCCGATCATCGCCATTATCATGTTGTTGAAGTCATGGGCGATCCCTCCGGTAAGTTTTCCCACGGCGTCCATCTTCTGCGCCTGGATGAGCTGCTGTTCAAGCTCCTTGTGCGCCGTTACGTCCCTGATGAAACCCCTGAACGCCTTGATGCCTCCGGCTGAGTCGCGCTCGGCGGTGGCCGTAAGGGCGATGATTATCCTTCTGCCGTCCATCCTCCTGACATGGACCATGAAGTCGCGGACGACCCCCTTTTCCTCCATCCGGGCGATAAACCGCTCCCTGTCCTGGGGGTTCTCGTACAGGTCCCGGCCAGGACTTATGTCTTTGAGCTCGTCGTCGGAGGCGAACCCTAACATCTCAAGGCCCGCAGGGTTGAGTTCCGTGATCTTGCCGTCCGGGGAACTTAAAAATATCCCGTCCGGCGACTCCTCAAAGAGCGTCCTGTAACGCCCCTCGGATTCTCTCAAGAGGTCTTCGGCGCGCCTCCGTTCCGTGATATCGGTGAAGACGCCGACGAGCCCCGTGGTCCGCTCGTCATGGCCGCAATAGGTAGCCTTGTTGAAGATCACTTCGTGGGTGCTGCCGTCGGGGTATTTCACGGAAGTCTCGTAGCACTGGACCCCCGGGTCTTTGAAAAGGGCCTCGTCAAACTCGGAGTACTTTTGAGCGAGTTCCCCGGGGGCGAGGTCATAGACGGTCTTTCCGGCCAGGTCCTCTCTGGAAAGCCCCATGGCGTTCTCAAATGCCTTGTTGCAGCCGAGGTATTTGCCGCGTATGTCCTTGTAGAAGATGGGGCTTGGGATGGTGTCGATAAGAGTCTGCAGGAACAGGAGCCGGCTACGGTCCGTGTCGCCTGAGCCTCCATCGGCGTCTTGATCCCCTTGCAGCGAGGACTCAAGTTCCGCTACCCGCATGCGTAATCCGGCGAGTTCTTCAAGAACCTCTTTTCTTGACCTGCCCTCTTTCTGCATACACGGCTCTCCGAAAGTAAACAAAAACTTGATGGAATAGAGACTTACGCGACGCCGCTTTAAATAATAATCAGCGGGATTTAAGAGGCCGACATTATCTTTTCGGATTTATTATATTAATCTGAAATAAAAATCAGTCAACTGTAAGATTGGACAGGTAGGCTTTTTACAGGTTTAAAGATTGAAGGGCTGCAGATGAGGCGAGGCTACGGCATGCCTTCGGGTTTCAGGAAAGGTTAAACTGGTTCAATCCACAACCGTCACTTTTCCGTACATGACCTTGTGGATGAAGCATATGTAGTAGTACTCTCCCGTCTTATTGAAGGTATACTCCCAGGAGGCGCCGGGCTCAATGGTCGGGGAGAAGATGCCCCCGCTGCCGATAACCGGGACCGAAGCGAGGAGGTGGTCGACAGTGTCGTTGTTGACCCACCTGACGGTAGAGCCTTTTTTTATGATGATATTGCCGGGAGCAAACAAGTTTTTGACGCTTTCGGTAGAAACGGACTCAACGGTGTAGACGCCGTTTTGAGTGGCAGGGGTAAGGGGTTTTGAGAGCTTCGATTCGAATATCCTGACCTTCACGCCTTTAAGGAGGCTTATGTCATCGGTCTGTTTTTTATACTCGTCCGCCATGAACTCGGCCACGGTGAACATCGAATCCCTCTCGGCGGGCGCTATATTCGGACTGAACGCCTCATCCATCAGAGAGCCTACCTCCGAAGGTATCTTCCCCAGGTTCTTCCGGACGAGGATGGTCATCGTTTTGAAGTCCTTGGACTCAAGGGCGCGTTTGAACCTGCTGACGACCTCTGAGTCGGCAGCGATAGCATTGCCTGCATGGAAAAAAACAGCAAGAGACAGCAGAAACGCGGAGACGGTCGCCTTCATCCACCCCTCCATGAAGCGGTTCTCAGGAATTGTTTTTAAGCGGCCTGCGGCGCTCCCGGCCCACGCCCCGGAAGGGCGGCGGTTCAAGCACAGTGGA
>JACRCJ010000254.1 GCA_016219075.1 Deltaproteobacteria bacterium
CCTTGAGAAGACGATGTTCGAGGCCGCGGAGCCGGATGTCTTCGGCTGGTACATAAAAAACTACGGCCCCGAGGTCAACCTCTTCGTGGACCACAGCCAGATAATACTCCTTGAGTCGCTCCGCTCCGGCATATGGGGCACAAAGGACCTCTGGGGAAGGGTCGTCACGAGCAAACCCTGACACTAAAACACTTTACTTGAAAGGCATGGGATTGTAATATGTACGGGGCCGGCCTTGAAGGCGCCCTTGCCGGGGCTTTTCCTACGGCCGGGCCTTAGACCCCCGGTCTTTTGCCGTGTTATTCGCCGTAAGCTTACTTGATTTTTCCGGAGGGCGTCCATGGCGGAGCGTTTCGATTATGTGATAGTGGGCGGAGGCCTCGCGGGGGCTTCGGCGGTCCAGGGCATAAGGGAGCTCGATATCAAGGGGACCATCCTTTTAATAGGCGCCGAGAAGCACCTCCCGTACGACCGCCCCCCGCTCTCTAAAAAACTCTGGTTTGGGAAGATTAAGGTCGAAGAGATATTCCTCCACGACGCTGTCTTCTATAAGAAAAACTCCGTGACCCTTGCCCTTTCCACAAGGGGCTCCTCGGTAGACCCGAAGAAAAAGACAGTCGTTGCCGGGCGCTCTGCCTTCGGGTACGGCAAGCTCCTTCTGGCCACCGGAGGAGAGCCCAGGAGGCTCGATATCCCCGGGGCCGCTCTCGTTGGGGTCTCTTACTACCGCTACCTCGACGACTACCTGAAGATAAGGGAGGCGGCTGTAGACGGCAGCTCGGCCGTCATAATCGGCGGAGGCTTCATCGGCTCTGAGCTCGCCGCGGCGCTCAATAAAAACGGGGTGGCCGTCACGATGATATACCCCGCACCCTACCTCGTGGACAGGGTATTCCCGGAAGGGCTCGGAAAGGCGCTCCAGAAACACTACATCGAACGCGGGATAAGGATACTCTCCGGGCAAAAGCCCGCCTCGTTCGCCAAAAAAGGGGACCGCTTCGTCACAAGGACCGAGAGCGGAGCCGAGATAGTCTCGGACATGGTCATCGTCGGAGTGGGGATAATACCCTCTACCGGGCTTGCCGAGGGCGCGGGGCTCAAGACCGGCAACGGAATAGCGGTCAACGGCCGCCTTCAGACCTCGGACCCCGACATCTACGCCGCCGGGGACATCGCCTTCTTCCCTTACGCGGCGCTTGAGAAGTCCGCGCGCATCGAGCACTGGGACAACTCGTTGAACCAGGGCGTGCAGGCCGGGCGCAACATGGCCGGGGCGAACGAAGAGTTCACCTACATGCCGTACTTCTTCTCGGACCTCTTCGACTTCGGGTACGAGGCGGTCGGAGAGGTCGATTCCTCCCTCGAGACCTTCGCCGACTGGCAGAGGGAGTTCGACACCGGGGTCATCTACTACCTCAAGGACAATGTTGTCAGGGGCGTCATGATGTGTAACATCTGGGACAAGGTAAGCGCGGCGCGCGACCTCATCCGGAAAAAGACCCGCCTTGAGGGTAAAAACCTCGCAGGCGCAATACGCTGAACGCTTAAAATAGACGAGGTGCTGAACATATGGTACTCTCAGAGGAAAACTGCTCTCCCCCCTCCCCGGGCTCGCTCCCGCTGTCCGTCGGCGAGGCCGTAAGGCTCTCCAGGGAAGTCCCGGCGTGGTCGCTTAAGGAAGGCTCCATCGAACGGGAGTTCAAGTTCAAGGACTTCAAGGGGGCGATGGCGTTCACAAACACCGTGGCCGGGGTGGCCGACTCCCAGGACCACCACCCGGATATACTTATCTCGTACAACAGGGTCCGCCTGACCCTCACCACGCACAAGACCGGCGGACTTACGCGTAACGACTTCATCCTCGCTTCACGGATCGACAGACTTCAGGGATAGACTCCCGGGGGGGACCGTGCGGCCGGCGGATTTTAAACGACTTGTCCGCCTGCTGCGAGCGTGTTGGCAAACTCGTCTATTATTCGCCGTACGCCAGGACCTTTTTATAAAAAGGTCCTCTCAAGAATCTCCTCCGGAGGACTGGAAGTGAACACCCCGTAGCAAGCCCCTCAATCCCCTCCCTCGACGGGAGGGCTGGGCTCCCGTTGCGCTCTTCCGATGCAACGGGAAGCGGGGAGGGTGAGAGTTTTCCACCCCCACCCTGCCTCCCCCATCAAGGGGGAGGAGATTTAAAATGACGCTGGACGCTACGGGTATTTACCCTAAGAGAGACATTAAAACACAGTGAAGGAATTTAGCTAACATGGCGGTAAACAGTCTTGGAGGGAGGACCGCGCTTATAACGGGCGCGGGAAAGAGGATCGGGCGTGCAATCGCGCTCGCGCTCGCGAAAGAGTGCGTGGATGTCGTCGTCCATTACAACCGTTCGGAGAAAGAGGCTGAAGAGCTGGCCGGGGAGCTTAAGACCTGCGGCGTAAGGGCGTGGCCGGTCAGGGCCGACCTTGAAAAGCCGGACGAGTACTCGACCCTCGTTGAGCGGGCAGTAAAGGCCGCCGGAAAGGTGGACATCCTCGTCAACAACGCCTCGATATTTCCCGCAAGCACATTGAGCTCGATGAGC
>JACRCJ010000036.1 GCA_016219075.1 Deltaproteobacteria bacterium
GCCTTTGCCGCCGCCGTAAGAAGCGCCCCTTCGGTAGGGTCCCCGGATATCGTCCACTCGCCGCCCGCCGCGCCAGGCGGCCTCAAGGCCGCGTTGTTGCAGAGCGCCGAGGCCGCCAGAAGCTTTCGGACCCCTTCCTCTTCAAGCTCTTTTTCCGTCATGGTCTTGCCGTTGAGGATGAACCCGCCCTCCGGGGCGTACCCCAAGCCGCCGACATCGATGACCCTGCCGTTTATGAAGAGCTTTACGACATTCATCCGGTTCGTGGTGAGGGTGCCGGTCTTGTCCGTGCAGATGACGGTGGCGCTCCCGAGCGTTTCAACAGCCGAGAGCTTCTTGACTATCGCGTTTTTACCCGCCATCCTCTGCACCCCCATCGCAAGCGAAAGGGATACCGTCGGAAGGAGCCCTTCCGGGACATTGGCGACTATTATGCCGATGGCGAATATGAAACTTTCGGCGAAGGTAAGGCCGGCGAGGCGGTATCCGAGGAGGAAAAAGACAAGCCCCAGGGTAACGGCTATAATCGTGACGGTGCGGGTTATGTTGATTATCTCTTTTTGAAGCGGGCTTGTCTCTGGCTTTATCGCCTGCGTGAGGGAAGCAACCCGCCCTATCTCCGTGTCCATCCCAGTGGCCGTCACGACTATAGTCCCGGTCCCCGAGACGATAGTCGTTCCGGCAAATACAAGGTTCGGGACTTCGGTCCAGATAAACCCTTTGCCGTTGGTTACCGGCTCGCTGACCTTGTAGACGGGTTTGCTCTCCCCTGTCAGGGAGCTATTGTCCACCCTCATCTCCTGGGCGTCCACGAGCCTGCCGTCGGCCGGGACGCTGTCGCCTTCCGAGAGTCTTATGAGGTCTCCGGGGACAAGGGTCACGGCGTCTATCTCTTTTTCCTCCCCGTCCCTTATCACGCGGACCTTTTTCGGCAGAAGCCGTTTGAGCGCCTCCACCGCGCGTTCGGCCCTGTACTCCTGCCAGAAGCTGAAGAGCGCGTTGATGACGATGACGAGGAATATGGCCCATCCGAGCTCCGGCATCCCGGCTACAAACGACATCGCTCCGCCGGCCCACAGGAGAAGAGCGAAGAGGTTCAGGAACATGTTGCCGAGAAAGTCCTTGAGCAGCGGGCTTTTTTCGATACGCTTCAAGGTGTTGGGGCCCGTGAGCTTGAGCCTTCTTTGGGCCTCGGAAATGGTGAGCCCCTTGCCGGAGGTCTCCAACTCCCTGAACACCTCGTCCTTCTGGAGCGGTATGTAGAGCGAGCGGGCCGCCCCCTCGGCTTTCCGTATCTCACGGACGACCTCTTCGCCGTTTCTCGCGTTCAGGATGGCGTGGTTGAAGGACCTGTCAAGAAGGAGCCCCTCGACCTTCGACAATATCTGCAGGTGGCTGCCGCTCTCCTTGATCGGGGATACGATGAGGAAAAAGATTCGATCGGGTATTTTCCTGCCGCGTCTTCCCCGTATCCCTTTTTTAGAGACCGCCACGGCCACGGCCGTATCCTCGATATCCTCCGAAAGACAGTGGAAGACCGCCGAGCCGGTCCCTGAGAGCACCCCTTCCGTGCTTTCCCGGCCTTTTATGGAGCAGAACATCTTGGCAAGGCGGTCCTCGGGCAAAAGCCGGGAGGACAACTCGCTGAGGACCGTCTCATGGTCCCGGGCCTTGATGTCGAAAATGACCGCTTTTAGGAGTGCTGAAATATCCATACCGTTCAGAGGATACCATACAAGACAGTTTATTTGAAGCGGGCGTAACGGCAAGCTCAGCCGCTCACCCCCCCTTCGGTCCGCGCAAGTGCCGATTGTTTTTTTAACGTTCTGAAAACCCTGGGGTTTTAAGCCCAGGGATGAAAGAACGCCTGGTACGAAGGGTTTTCTTCTGAAAGCAGTTTTGCTTTGAAACAGGCCCGGCCCCCCTGGGATTGAAGCCCGGGGAGGGTTCATTATTTATTCACATTCTTCCTTTTTAATGCTATACTTTTTACGGGCTTTTTTTTGGAAATCCCTCAGTGTCAACGCGAGCGTTCGAACCCGATGAGTCACTATAGAAGTTCACACCATGGAAGCGCTGTCCACTGCGGAGAAAAGGACCTCGCCATGCTCCTTGAGAAGATCTACAGCGAACACGGATGGGATTTCCGGAATTATAAGAGGGCAAGCCTTAAGCGAAGGATACAGAAAAGGTTTGCCGCCCTCGATGTGCGCACTTACCCTGACTACTGCCACGCGCTCGATTCAGACCCGGCCGAATACTCAAGGCTCTTCTCCACCCTAACGATCAAAGTAAGCGAGTTTTTCAGGGAACCGGAGGTCTTTGACCTCCTGTCACGGACCCTGCCCGCTAAATTCACGCGTGACGCCGGAATAAAGGCGTGGTGCTGCGGCTGCGCCTTCGGCGAGGAGCCGTATTCGCTTGCCATAGTCTTTTCAGAGACCTTGAGCGCCGAGGGCCTGAAGCACTCGAAGGTCTTCGCCACCGACATAGACCCGGACGCCCTGGACACGGCCAGAAAGGCCGTCTACAGGGAGGACTCGATCCGTAATGTCACCCCCGAGGTCCGGGAGAGGTATTTTTTCAAGGTCAACGGCATGAACAAGGTCAAATACGTCGTCAGGAACCTCGTCAAGTTCGGGACGCAGGATATCGTGAAAAGCCCTTCCATCTCAAAGGTGCAGGTGCTCTTCTGCAGGAACCTTTTCATATATTTCAACAAGACGCTGCAGGAGAAGGTCTTCGAAAAGCTCGATTATTCCCTCGTGCCCGGCGGGGTATTGGTCCTCGGCAAGGCCGAGGTGCTGCCGCAACGGTTCGCGGCGGGGTATTCCGCTCTCGGCGGGCACTTGAGCGTTTACGAGAAAAAGGCGTGAGGACATGAGACAGTTGATCGAGTATTTCGATAGAAGGACCATGGGCTTCAAGCTGACCGTCATATTCCTGTCGGTCATCCTGATCCCCATGATGCTCCTTGCGTACATCTCTTACAGGGTCATAGACTCGCGCCTTATGAAGGACTCCGATGAGAGGATAAGCTACGGGCTTAAGTCCGCGTGGACGGAGTACTATGTCAGGGGCGAGCAGATGCGCTACGGCATGCTCCAGGCGGCTTCGATGGAAGAGATCGAGACCGCGATAGACACGCACGACGCCGTTTACCTGAAAAAGATGATGACCCGCTGGAAGCAGATGCGCCCGTATGTGGACATCTGGGAGGTGACCGACGAGAAGGGGGCGGTGCTTGCCCGCCTCAACAGCGACTACTCCGGCGACAGGCTTGATTTTAACGGCATGGTCTCCTCCGCGATGAGTAACGGGGAGCCTAAGATCTCGACCGAAGTGATCGGGAAGGAGCTCTTGAAGCGTGAGGGCAACGAACTGAGCGAACTGGCCGTCGTGCCTGACGGCTTCGGCCCTCAGAAAGAAAAGCCCGAGTCGAGCCCTTCCATCGTCATCGCCCTGATGGTCGTCACCCCCGTCATGGACGAAAACAACAGGCCCCTCGGGTCGATAATAACCGGGGACATCCTCAATAACGACAACTACATACCGGATACCGTGGCATACAAGAACCCGGGGCTCTTTACGACGATATCCGTAAACGGCATTCGGATAGCCTCCAATGTTATAGACGGCAACGGTCACAACGCCAGGTGGACGAGCATCGACGGCCGGGTCTTAGACGACCTGAAGAATAAAAAGTTCTCGAAGGGCGAGTGGAGCCTGCCCGGGATGACTTACCTCTCGATCTTCGAGCCGATAAAGGACTTCAAGGGTAATGTCATCGGTTCTCTCGACGTCGGGATCTCGAAGGAAAAGGTCTGGACGCTTCAGAAGGAGAACCAGCGGGTGATAGCCTTCATAACGATAGTGGGGCTTTCGGTCTCTTTGCTTGCGGCCTTTGTCTCGACCTACAGGATAACGCTCCCCTTGAAGACCCTCAAGGAGAAGATCGGCGCCTTTGCCGGCGGAGACATGAGCGCCAGGGTCCGTTTAAACCGGTACCCTGACTCAAAAGACGAGATAAGGTCCCTGGCCGCCGCCTTCAACCTCATGATGGACGAGGTCGGCAGGCGTGAAGAGGAGAAACAGAATTATCTGAGGGAGACCGAGAAAAAAAACAGGGAGGTCCTCGCCCTTAACGACGAGCTCAGGAAGACGAACGAGGAGCTTGAGGTCGCCTACGAGGAGACACAGAGCCAGACCGAAGAGCTCCATGCGATAAACGAGGAGCTGAAGCTTCTGAACGAGGACCTCGACAGGAAGAACGCCGAGCTTAAAAAGGCCAACCTCATCATAACCCTCGAGGAGGAGGAGATCAAGAGGGCGAAGGACAAGCTGAGGCTCATATACGACAGCATCAGGGACTACATACTCCTTGTGGACTACGACAGCAGGATAATGGAGGCGAACAGGTACTTCTTCGAGAAGTTCGGCCTGAACGAACCGGACGCCGTAGGCAAGAACGTCTATTCCTTCTTCGGCATGGAGGTGCAGGCCCGGGCGTGCCCTGCACGGAAGGCCATAGACACGATGGCCCCGGTCGAGGCGGAGGAGACCACCGCCGACGGCAAGGTCTTCACCCTGCACGCCTTCCCCATCCTCGGCGACAAGTCAACAAGGAGCGCGGTCCTGTACATAAGGGACATAACCGAGCAGAGGCTACTGGCCCAGAGGCTAATCCAGAGCGAGAAGCTCTCTTCGCTCGGGGAACTCGTCTCAGGGGTGGCCCACGAGCTCAACAACCCGCTTACCGGCATCATGTGCTTCTCCGAGCTTTTGATGGGACAAAAGATAAGCGATGACGTCAGGTCGAAGCTTATAAAGATAAACGACGCGTCGCTGAGGTGCAAGAAGATAATCGACAACCTCCTTACTTTCGCGCGGTGGAAGAGGCCTGAGAAGAAGTACGAGGATGTGAACGGTATCGTGAGGCAGAGCCTTGATCTCAGGGGCTACCAGCTCAGGATGGACAACATCGAAGTCGAGCTCGACCTCGACGGCGCCATCCCTTCCACCATGGTCGATGAGAACCAGATACACCAGGTCTTTTTAAACCTCTTGAACAACGCCCGCGACGCCGTCCTGGAGAAGGGGCACGGGGGGACCATAAAGATCTCCAGCAGGTATTCCTCCGGAAAGATCGTCGTCAAGTTCGAGGACTCAGGCATCGGCATGACCCAGGAGACCGCCAACAGGATATTCGACCCGTTCTTTACGACCAAGGGGGTCGGCAGAGGCACGGGCCTGGGGCTTTCGATATCCTACGGCATAGTGAACGAGCACGGGGGCAGCATCTACGCCTCGAGCTCTCCCGGGGCCGGGACCACCTTCGTCGTGGAACTTCCTGTGGTGGAAAGGACTTTCCAGGAAGATCAGGACGCGGTCAAGCCTGACCCTCAGGCCTCGGAGCGCGTCAAGGCTCTGGCAAAGGGACGCAGGGCCCTTGTCGTCGACGACGAGGCCATAGTGCTCGACCTTCTTTACTACACGCTCAGTAACGCGGGTTTCAGCGTCGACAAGTCCGTCTCCGGCGAGCAGGCCCTCGAAAAGCTCAAGGGCAACAGCTACGACCTCATAATAAGCGACATAAAGATGCCTGGGCTCGGCGGGATGGGTTTTTACAGGGAGGCGGCCAGCATCAGGCCCGAAGCGCTCAAGAAGATAATATTCATCTCCGGCGACAGCGTTAACAGGGAGACGCGTGAGTTTTTGAACAAGGCAGGGAGCCACGCCCTGAAAAAGCCTTTTACCGTGGACCAGCTGCATGACGCTGTGGTAAAGCTTATCATGCGCCAAACCGTTGCAGATTGAAGATACCGGTACACAGGAGGTCAAGGATGAGAAGACTGGCTGTTTTTACTCTTTTGTTCCTGGCTGTGGCCATGCCCGGTTTGGCCGGCTTTATGGGCGAGGTCCCGAGGATCACGGTCGAGGAGCTTAAGTCCAGGCTCGACCGCGGGGCAAAGATAGTCATACTCGATGTCCGGTCGAGGAGCTCCTACGGCTCAAGCGATGTCATGATCAAGGGGTCGGTGAGGATACCGCCCGACGAGCTTAACGACAGGGCGGGCGAGCTGCCGCCCGGCCGGGAGGTCGTTACCTACTGCACTTGACCGGACGAGGCGACGAGCGCCCGTGCGGCGCTCCTTCTGATGAGCAAAGGGTTCCAGAATGTCAAGGCCCTCAGGGGCGGTTTCAAGGCATGGGTCGACGCCGGTTATCCGGTGGTGCCCAAGGCAGGGTTTTAGGCGCCTGAAGCGGCTACCGTCTCCGGGCGTCTTTCTGAAAAGACGCCCCTGGTCCGCCTTTCTTAAAGCGCCGGCCGGATATCCTTTCTTCGCGTTATCGTTTTAACAACGCCGCGCCCCGGTAAAACACACCTGTCTTTAGCGCCTCGCCGTTTTTTAAAAACCGGGTATAATAGTACGGGGGGCAGGGCGGCCATGCCGCCCTGCCCCCCGATCAAATATCGACGGTCAAGGACAATACGGACTTGAAGACACCCTCCATCGCCAAGGGCAGGATAATAATCTACAGGATATTCGATGTCGCGGTCGAGATAGACCTCTCTCTCATAGAGAAGAGGTCCGTTGAGGGAGGCCGCCGGCTCAAGTTCTCCAAGTACCCCTACATGAAGGCCCTTGAGATACCGAACCCGCCGATAGCCTTCGACCTGCAGCCTTTCACGAGGCTCCTTTTCAACAGCGAGACAAAGGTCAATGTGGTCGCCAAGGCCTACGACTTCGGGGTCATCTCCATCGCCTTCGACATACCCGTGCCCGCGGGCACGGAGTTCTCCGAGCTTGAGGCCGTGACCAGGGGCCTCGATGTAGACGGGTCGATAGAGACGAAGGCCGAGGAGTATGTCTCGCAGCTCATGGATACGCTCAAGGACTCCGTGACCGGTCCAGCCGTTAAACGGGACTTCCTCGAGGACTACATGATATTTTATGTGGAGAAGCTCGGGGACGGTTTTGAGGGCTCCACCGCGGAGGAGTTCCTGAAAAGGTACGACCCCTCGAGGCTCCTTCTCTATGAGGAGCGGGAGTTGAGCGATTCCACGAGAAGAGAGACGCTCAGGCACAGCTTCAGCTACTACCCGGACGACCTTGCCGTCATCCATGTTGACAACGCCTTCATGATCGACCCCACCGGGAGCTTCGACATGCCCGACATACTGGAGTTCGCCAACGCCCAGTTCCTCGAGTTAAGGTACTACGACCATGTGATGGACATCGAGCTTGACTCCATCTATACGGAGCTTTCGAGCAAAAGCCCCGTGGCGCTCTTCCGCCTGCGCGAGTACGGAAGGCTCGTCAAGAAGATGACCCGTACCGTCTCGGAGATAACCGAGCTCACGGAGAAGGTGAATAACGCCCTTAAGGTGACCGAGGACATCTACTACTCCCGCATCTACAGGACCTTCATGTCGCTTCTCCGGAGCCGCGACTGGGAGACGAGCATCAACGAGAAGCTCCAGGTGACCGTCAACACCTACAAGATGACCCACGACGAGATAGCTCTGCACAGGGGGCACCTTCTTGAGCTCGGGATCATTATACTCATAGTCCTGGAGATAATCCTTTTTATAGTCTTTTTATAATGAACCCTCCCCGGTTAAAGCCCCGGGGTTTTAAGAACGTTAAAAATAAAATAGTCCTGGGAGGCGTCCGTCCCCGTTCGCCGGCCTGATGGACCCTTCTTTTCCGGCGGTCCATTTCCGGCTCAGGCCGGGGATTATTTGATTTTCACCCTTTACTCGGTTAGAATATGAATATGGAAAAAGAGAAAAAACCGGCCGGCGAGATATACAAAAACCCCGCATGGAAGATCGCGATAGGACTGGTCCTGTTCGCGGTCTTTTTATATTTCTGGGGAGAGATGGTGAAAAAAGAGGATGTGGCCAGGAGGTTCAAGGTAACCTACACCCAGTTCAAGACCGAGCTTGAGGCCGACAACATCAAGTCGGTCACGATAAAAGGCCTCCAGGTCGACGGCGAGTTCATAAAGGCCGTGCCGCTTACGGTAGCCGGAGAGCCGAAACCGCGCGAGGTCAAGGACTTCAGTACCAACCTGCCGTCCTTTGAGAGCAGCGACCTTTTAAAGGAGTTCGACAAGAGGAACGTCTCCGTAAACGTCGAGCCGCCCGACAGCGGAGGGGTGCTCTGGCAGGTGGCCGTCATGGTCCTCCCGTGGGTGCTTATAATAGGGGTCTGGGTCCTGCTGATGAGGCGGATGCAGCAGGCGCAGGGCGGAGGGGCCGGCGGGCTTTTCAGCTTCGGCATGAGCAAGGCCAAGCTCTTCAACGCGAAAAAACCGGGCATCACATTCAAGAACGTGGCCGGCCTTGAGAACGCCAAGGCGGAGCTTCAGGAGACGGTCGAGTTCCTCAAGGACCCCTCGAAGTTCACAAGGCTCGGGGCCAAGGTCCCCAAGGGGGTGCTCCTTGTGGGGCCTCCGGGCACCGGAAAGACGCTCCTTGCCAGGGCCACGGCGGGTGAGGCGGGTGTCCCGTTCTACAGCATAAGCGCCTCGGAGTTCATAGAGATGTTCGTTGGCGTGGGGGCTTCGCGCGTCAGGGACATGTTCAAGAAGGCCAGGGAGACGCGCCCGAGCATAATCTTCATAGACGAGATAGACTCGGTCGGACGGACCAGGGGGGCGGGGCTCGGCGGGGGCCATGACGAGAGGGAGCAGACCCTGAACCAGCTTTTGAGCGAGATGGACGGGTTTGAGCCTCACGAGGAGCTAATAGTGATCGCCGCCACCAACAGGCCCGATGTCCTCGACCCGGCGCTGCTTCGACCCGGGCGTTTCGACAGGCACATAATCATAGACAGGCCGGGATGGAAGGACAGAAAGGCCATCCTTGAGGTCCATGTAAAGAACAAACAGATCTCGGGAGACATCGACCTGGAAAGGATAGCCAAGGGCACTCCGGGGATGACGGGCGCGGACCTTGAGAACATCGCCAACGAGGCGGCGCTTCAGGCGGCCAAGGAAGGCAAGTCTAAGATCACCATACGGGAGTTCGAGGACGCGCTGGACAAGGTCCTGATGGGGACCAAGAGGGAGGAGACCGTAAGCGAAGAGGAGAAAAAGATCACCGCTTACCACGAGGCGGGCCACGCGCTGGTCTCAATGGAGCTGCCGCACACGGACCCCATCCACAAGGTCAGCATCATCCCCAGGGGCATGGCCATGGGCGCCACCCAGTTCGTCCCCGCCGAGGACAGGCACTACTACCCCAAAAGGTATCTGGTGAACAGGCTCTGCGTGGCACTGGCAGGCCGCGCAGCCGAAAAACTTATCTTCAACGATGTAAGCTCCGGGGCCCACGACGACCTTAAGAACGCCACCGCTCTTGCCGAGAAGATGGTCGCCCAGTGGGGCATGAGCGAGAAGATCGGGCCCATAAACCTCGGACGGGGAGAGGAGCATCCGTTCCTCGGCCGCGAACTCTCGGCCCCGAAACGCTACAGCGAGGACATGGCGTGGCTCATGGACCAGGAGATAAGAAAGCTCATACTGGAGGCCGAGAGCAAGGCCGATGAGATATTGATCAAAAACAGGCAGACGCTTGAAAACCTCGCCTCGGCGCTGATAAAGGATGAGTCGCTTGACAGGGCCGATGTTGAACGCATAATACGGGAGACGAAGGAGAGAGAGGGGGCTTAAGCGCCGCTGTCCCCGGCATGCGGCAGGTCGCGGAAAGGTCACTCTCCGTCCCGCAAAAAACGCGCCGCTAAAGCCATCTCAAGTATCTTCCTGTTATTCCGATAAGTAATCAAGTACGCCTCTTGAAATCGCGTTCAAGAGGAATTATAATGACAAAATCCTATCTGACAGAGAAGGGCAAAGGCGCGCGGACACAGTGTATGAAAAACACCGGGATATTCATAGCCGACGACCATTCTATCTTAAGGGAAGGCATCAAGGCCGCCCTGTCTAAAAAGACCGGCTACACGGTCGTGGGCGAGTCCGACAACGGGGTGGACGCTTTAAAGTCGATAGCCTCCTTAAAACCCGACGTCATAATCATGGACATAACGATGCCGGGGCTCAACGGGATCGCCGCCACCAGGCGCATAATAGAAGATACCCCTGACGCGAAGGTCATCATCCTCTCCATGCACAGGGACCCCATGTACGCCATAGACGCCTTCAGGGCCGGGGCTCTGGCGTATGTCCTCAAGGAGTCGGCCGCGGAAGACCTCCTTCAGGCCGTTGAGAAGGTCAAGGCCGGCTCCAAGTACGCGAGCCCCGCCGTAGCCGACGAGCTTCTGAACGGCGTGGTCGATGTCATCAAGAGAGACAAAAGCGGCCAGGACCCGTACGACCTGTTAAGCCGGAGAGAAAAAGAGATATTGAAGCTCGTCGCCAACGGGGCCACGAGCAAGAAAGTCGCCGACCAGCTCTTTATTTCCATTTCTACCGTAAAAAGCCACAGGAACAATATAATGAAGAAGCTCAAGGTAAACGACATGGCAAGCCTCGTAAAGATCGCTATCCGCAAAGGTATAGTAGCAGCCGACTGACCCTCCGTAGTCCTTCGGACTACCACTCGTAGTACCATAGTACGCTTTTAAAAATCAACCCAAAGACCGTAGTAAAATCAATCCCTTAGTCCATGTAGCCCGCGCCATACGCACCGATAAGGTTATCAAAGGCCGCAACTGTTATAAACCTTAAAAACGGTAAAGGCATGGGTGTCTCCGGCATATGTAATACCGCCTTTACGAACTGTGCGGAAATGCAGAAAACAATACTTGTTGTCGAAAGCGATTCCACAATCCGCTCGCTTGTAAGGTACGCTCTGGCGTCTCTGGACTACGATATCTTAGAGGCCCCGAGCCGCAAAAGCGCGTTTGAGTTGCTCTCAGGCGGACAAAAACCGGACCTTATAATAGTCGGCACCGTTGAATCCCGGTCAGATCCCGTCGAGCTTCTGCATGAGATAAGAAGAGTTCAAGGGTTAAGGTTTGTCCCGATCCTCGTGGTGGCGTCGAAGGAGAGCCTCGATGCCCAGATGGCGTGGAAACAGGCTGGGGCGACTTGCTGGATAACAAAACCGATCAAACAGGAAGAACTCAGAGAGATGGTCGAACTGCTTATTTTTTAAGGACCGAAGGAGCTTCCCTTGGCTTAAAACTCCAGGGTTCTCAGAACGTTAAAAATAAAAAAGTCTGCTTAACAAGGTACCAAAGGAGGGAGTAATGAACCTGCAATCAGTAAAGACAAGGTTTATGGGAAGCTACTTATTTCTCGTAATCCTGTTTGTCATCCAGATACCTATTATTTACTGGCTGGTAAGCGGAATGAGCGAGAAGTACGCGCAGGTCGGGGAGGCCGGCGGGTTGAGGAAGAGGGCGATAGAGATCACCGAAGTTCTTAACAGGCATATAATGACGGGCAACGAAGAGCTTGAAAAGGTCTTCCAGCAGAAGAAAGAGGAATTCGGGACGGTCCTTGAAGGCTTGAAGAAAGGCTCAAAGGACCTCGCACCCTTAAATGACGCCGAATTGCTTGCAAAGCTCGGCGTGGTGGAGAATAAATGGGAGAACATGCGCTCGGTATTTGACGGGGCCATGACCAACGGAGACAAGATCCGCGAGACCAAGGATATCATCGGAAACGCCACATCCGCGTTCGCCGCCAGACTGAACGAGGCCGGCTCTCCCTCCGCGGCCCAGCTCGCCTTCAAGCAGAGCTATCTTCTTGAGAGGTATCTTTCATCTTACAGCGACAGGGCTGAAGTCGGAAGGGCATTGAATAACTCGATCTCCGAGTTCGAAGGCAAGCTCAGGCAGCTAAAGAAGGCCGAGTTGGACGGGGCCTGGGAGCGGAGGAAGAAAGATATGGAGTCCGTCGTAGCCGCAAGCGACGGGTACCAGGCCCAGTTGACAGAACTTGTAGACCATCATACCAAGGAAGTAGTCGCGGCCGCCAACGAGCTTACCGGCATGATAACCGCCAAGGCCAAAGCCTCGGCCTTAAAAGGCATTACGGTCATGGCCGTCTCGGTATTTTTCTCCGGAATAGTGGCCGTCATATTCATGTGGGCTACGAACTCGCAGATCATAAGACCCATCATAAGGATAAAAGAGGTGGTCGAAGAGTTCTCCAGGGGGGAACTTACCAACAGGTCGAATGTCAGGGTCCGTTTCTTCGGCAAGGAGATAAAGGACGAGATCACCGGCTTAAGCGACAGCGTCGATACGATGGCCGTACAGATGTCGGAGGTGATAGGCAGGATCACTGATTCGTCCAACCACCTCGCCTCGGCCTCCGAACAGCTCTCGTCGTCTTCCGTGCAGATTTCCGAAGGCGCCGACAGGCAGTCCTCACAGACCTCTCAGGTCGCAACGGCCATGGAGGAGATGAACGCCACCGTCATAGAGGTGGCCAAGAGCTCCCAGCAGGCGTCCGATTCGGCACGGACGGCGCAGGATATAGCCGCCAGCGGCGGCGAAGTCGTCACGCAGGCGATATCCGCGATGAAAGAGGTGGCCGAGTCCACGACCATAACCGCCGAGACGATAAAAAAGCTCGGGAAGAGCTCCGAAGAGATAGGCACCATAGTCTCCGTCATCAACGACATAGCCGACCAGACGAACCTCCTTGCCCTTAACGCGGCGATCGAGGCCGCCAGGGCCGGAGAACAGGGCAGGGGCTTCGCCGTTGTGGCCGACGAGGTGAGAAAACTCGCCGAGAGGACCACGAAGGCCACAAAAGAGATAAGCTCCATGATCAAGACCATCCAGACCGAGACCGGCAAGGCGGTCGGTGCGATGGACGCCGGGACCGACAGGGTCGAAAACGGAGTAAAGCTCGCCAACGAGGCCGGAGACGCCCTGAAGCAGATAGTCCGTGGGGTCGAGAATGTGACTGATATGATAAGCCATATCGCCACATCAGCCGAAGAGCAGAGCTCGACAACGGATGAGATAACGAGGAACATGGACTCCATAGCCGAGGTTGCAAAATCCAATGTGGCCGCCATAGGCGAGGTGAGTAACGCCACAAGCGAGATGGCGCACCTGGCCAGCGAGCTTAAAGACCTCGTGGCAAACTTCAGGATATCAAGAGACTCCGGTACGCACGAGATGAAAGTCATATCGGGTTCGTCTAATAAAAAGCCGGGCCTTTCAAAGGAATGCAAACCGCGTAGCTCAGTCCGCCTGAGAAAGATCGAAAACGCGTAGATACATATCCAATGGGTCTTATCCGCGCATCCCCCGCCGCCCCCTGTCCCGCAGGGGGCATCTTCATTTCAGGGCCCCGCGAAGCCGCTCTCGAATTCCGCCCGTGAATCTGTTATCATGATCGGATGTATTACGCCTCGGACCTCCCTATAGAAGAGATCATCCCGGATATCCGCCGCGCTCTGGCCCATGGGACGGATGTCGTGATAGAGGCTCCTCCCGGCGCCGGGAAGACCACGATAGTCCCGCTCGCTCTTCTTGACGAGCCGTGGCTCGCCGGCGGGCGCATCATAATGCTCGAGCCCAGAAGGCTTGCGGCGAGGGCCGCGGCGGCGCGGATGTCGGAACTCCTCGGCGAAGAGGCGGGCGCGACCGTCGGGTACCGCACGCGCCTTGACACCATGGTGGGGCCTTCCACGAGGATAGAGGTCGTCACCGAAGGGGTACTGACAAGGTTTCTTCAGAACGACCCGTCCCTCAAAGGGATAGGCTGCGTCATATTCGACGAGTACCACGAAAGAAGCCTGCAGGCGGACCTCGGGCTTGCCCTAACGATAGAGTCGCGCTCCGTTTTAAGGGAAGACCTGAGGATAGTCGTGATGTCGGCCACCATTGACGGCTCCGAGGTGTCGGCCCTTCTCGGGGGCGCGCCGGTATTAAGAAGTTCCGGCAGGACCTTTCCGGTTACCGTGCGCTACATGCCTCAGTCCCCGCAGCCGGTACGCGGCGAAGCGCTTGCCGGGCCCGCGTTCATCTCAAGGGTGACAGGGGCCGTCCTTACGGCCCTCAAGGAGGAGCCTGGCAGTATCCTCGTCTTTCTTCCAGGCAGCGGTGAGATAAAACGGGTCGAGGCCGCGCTCAGGGGAAAAGACCTCCCGCCTGAAGTTCAGGTCGCCGCTCTCTACGGGGACCTCTCCAAAGAGGCGCAGGACCAGGCCATAAGGCCGTCGGGGCCTGGGAAAAGGAAAGTAGTCCTGGCCACATCGATAGCCGAGACAAGCCTTACCATAGAAGGCGTGCGGGTCGTCATAGACGGGGGGCTCAAACGGGTGCAGCGTTTTTCACCGTCCACCGGCATGAGCCGTCTTGAGACGGTCAGGGTCACGAAGGACTCGGCGGTGCAGAGGAGCGGGAGGGCGGGGCGCACCGGACCGGGGGTGTCGATACGGCTGTGGTCAGACGGCGAGAC
>JACRCJ010000255.1 GCA_016219075.1 Deltaproteobacteria bacterium
GAACGCCGAAGTGAATATGCCGTTGTTCTCAAAGAGGCGTATGGCCCCGGGGGTCGTTCCGGTGTCTATCTGGTAGCAGTCCATGACCTTGGGGAACATCCCGGTGTCCGTCTGGAGCGCCGGATAGGTGTTGCCGAGGTTTGAGTAGACGCAGGTCTGGCTAAGATCCGGGTCGGCGGGCTGGGTGAGCGAAAGGGCGACCCTCTTCCAGCCTGCCCTGACATTCAGGACCGGAGAGGCCGGAGGGGTGGTCTTGCCCGGGGCCGTGTCGGAACCCGTTACGGCCGCGAACCCCGTGCCGGCGGCGCACGCGGCTACGCCGTCGCCGCATGTGGCGCCGTAGTCGGTCTGTGCGTACTTCTTCTCAACCGGGTCCGCGCCCTCGTCGGTTATAAGGGTTGCGTCGCAGTTGACCGGCGCTATGGCGTAGTAGTAGGTCTTGCACCCTAAAAGCCCGGGGCCTACATCTGTATAGGCCGTGGCGCCTGCAACAACGGCAGGTTTGCCGCTTCCGGGCTCGCCCGCTATCCAGTCTATGCCGGGGGCCGTCGGGTCTATCGGGTAGCTTGAAAACGGGGAGGCGGACCTGTATATCCTGAACCCGGTCACATCCGGGTTGGTGGCCGTGTTATACGCGGTCCAGCTCAACGCCACCTGTCCGTCAAGCGCGCCGTTTGCGCCCGTAAGGCCCGCAACCGCGACCGGTTTGACCGGGTTTAAGGTAGAGTCGTTGGCCCCCGCGCCGAAGGCCGGGTTGCTGGGGACCGGGTTGCCGCCCACCTCGGCTGAAAAATCGCTGTGGTTCAAGGAGTTGTCAAAGGCCTTTACGGCCAGGTAGTATATCGTCTCGGTCCCCGCCCCGGCGTTGGACGGAGTATAGACAAGAGCCGGCCCGGACGGAAATATGGTGCACTCGACCGAGCCCGCGACATTCGAGCAGCTGTATGTGGAACCTGACATCACCGTCAGTGGGATATTGATCACGCCTATATAGTTGCCTGATGCCGTGCCGTAGTATATCTTGTAGCCTGCGAGGTCTCCTTCGGTGTTCTGCGCCCACTTGACCTTAAGGCGCGCGCACACGCCCGGGTCCCTGACCTCCACGCCAACAGGGGCACCAGGGGCGGTGGTGTCTGAGGCCGTAGCGCCTACCCCGATGTTCCTGAGCCTTATGTGCGTCTCCACCGTGAATGTCTTGGGGGCGGCAGAGCCCGGGGGGGCGGCCTTTGTCTGAGTAACGAGGTTTACTGAGACGAACCTTACGGTATTGCGCCCGGCCTGAGTGGCAAGAGTAGTAGCCGGGTCCAGTCCGCCCCCGTTGATATCATAAAAGGTCAAGGTCAGGTTGTTGACATACGGGATCACCTGCTCGGTTGCGCCGACGGAAGCGGCCGTCAGGTTATCGGCCTTCCTCACAAGGTACTGCACCCCCCCCGCGGTCTGGAGGGAGTACTTTACCTTAAGCCTCTGGTTGTAAGTGGCGCTCAGGGAGTCCGGGTCGAAATAGATGAACTCCACGGAGGTGGCGGTCGCCTCGGTTATTATGTCAGGGGTGCCGGCGTTATACCCCGCGTTCATCAGCTCCCTTTCCATGAGGCTTATGGCCACCCTCGCGTTCTGCTGGGCCTCGAGCATCATGTCCTGCGTGGCGGTCTGCCTGAAGAAGTTGTTGTAGATAGCGTAGATCCCGGCGGAGACCAGAGCCGTTATGAATATCGCTATCATAAGCTCTACGAGAGTGAAGCCTCTTGCTCCGGCCGGGGAAAAGAGGCGGCATTTCGTCCGAATACCCGAGTTTGAGGCCACAGTCGTTCCGGTGTTAATATGGTTTGCCATTTTTTTACCCTCTGGTCCTTAAAGTTACGAAGGTCACGCTCTTCTGCGCATGCCATAGCATATCAGTCCAGGATACCGTAAGGTCTACCCTCTTCAGCCCGTCCACATTGGGGCTTGAGGTCCCGTTGCCGTCAAGGTCGATGTATGTGACGGTATACACCCAGGTATAGACGGTGCTGCCGATGGTCTTGGTGGGGGTCGCCGGAGTGCAGGAATACACGGGAGCGTTAGCCGGGCCGACCGGCCCGGTACAGTTCCTCTGAAAGTCCCCGGCCGCCGCAGAGGAAGCCTGGATGTTGTTGTAATCCACGCCCATGAGCCCCTCGATCCTCTCCTGAGCGAAGTTCGTGGCCTGGGTAATGGACCTGCTGTAGCTCGAACTCCTCAGGGCCGTGCCCGCGAGCCCGGCTATCCCGAGGATCCCGATGGAGAGGATGGTCAGGGCTATCAGCACCTCTACAAGGGTGAAACCTTTATCGGCTCTCTTCTTCATGTTCAGCATCCTGTCAATACCTTTATCATTCCTGTTGGGCCCTCAACCGTTATCTTCATCCTGTCATTGGTGCCTGCGGAATTGTTGATGCATATGCTGTTGGGTACGC
>JACRCJ010000258.1 GCA_016219075.1 Deltaproteobacteria bacterium
CTCTGTTTAAGGACCCTTATCGCGAGCACGGCGTCAGCCCCGTCCACCACCGCATCGGGCCTGAACTCGCCGGAAAGCTCCGTCTCCATTATGTTCCTCGTCGTCACGTTCATGACCGCGTTGTACCACGCAGCCGTTGGCTTGATATCGGGGAACGGGGACTTGGTGTGGCCTAAAAAGGCCGATGCCATCTTCGGGTCCCCGGTGATCTTTATCAGAATGTCTTCGAGCACCAGGGCGAAGTCCTTTCTCTTTATGGGCTCGTCCGGGCTGAAGAGGTACGCCTTCGAGTCCCCGTCGTAGACGGGCTCAAGGCCCCTTATGCCCCACTTCATCATCGTAAGGGCCTCTTCCCTGAACGGGCTGTCCTTGATATCGACAGGCATGAACTCCGGCTTCATCTTGTCTATCTCGGATTTTACCGGTATCCTTCCGGCAAAGAGCCTGTCTATCTTCACCTCGTCGGTCAGGAGCGCCGCCATGTCCCCCCTCTTGACCGAATCCTTTACGGCCACCTCTTTGCCTATGTCGCCGAGGGTCACCCCGGCAAGAGCCCTTACTATCCTGTCGGTCTTCTTCCACAGGGCGTCCGCCCGGGGGTTCCACCTGCCGTCTTTCCTCTCGTTCAACACATCCGAGAACCTGTCTCTCGCGGCCTGGAACTCCCGGCCCTCAAGGTAGGCCTTGCCCATAAAAAAGCTTGCGGCCTCCCTTCCTTCGTAAAAGAGCAGCTTTTTATCATCGACCTTCAGCTTCATGGCTTTCTTGTAGTCGTCTTCCACCTGGTTCAGCCACTTCCTGGACGGCTTGATGACGGTGTAGGCCCTCATCGAGGCGAGGCGGTAGGCGAAGTCATCGGCGCTCGTGGCGGCCTTTTTCCCGGAGGTATCGAGCATCTCGAAGGCATTATCAACATCCACCTTCCTGTAGCCGTCCTTCGTGGCGGCCGCCGCCTTCTCAGCCGAGACAATAGCAAGTCCCGCGTACGCGGGGCCGTAACCGGAGTCACAATAACGGGCCCTTTCGAACTTTTCCCCGGCCTCTCTTATCTTGCCGGCTTCGATAAGCTCCATGCCGGTCACATAATGGTGGGGCGGGCTGTCTTCCGGGCTCAAGCACTTCGGAGCCGTCTTCGCGCAGCCGGAAAAGACCAGCACAGCGGCCGCGAACAGGGAAAAAACACTCAAAATATTCTTCATTTGCCCTCCTACCTGGTCTCTTTCACAATGTCGCCGGCCTTGAAACCGGACCCCGACTTTACGGAAGCGTCGGAGACATTCTCGTTTTCGTGACCGGTTATGACTATCTCGCCTATCTGCTTCTCCCTTTTTCCTATAACCCTGCCGGTCTCCGGGTCTACGAGGTCCGCCCCCGGCCTGTAGACGCCGAGTACGGTCCCGGGCTCCATCCTGCTCTTCGTTCCGGCCCTGATGATCACGTTATCGCCCTCTACCAGCACGACACGCGTGCGGTATGGGATGGAGTTGAGCTTTTCGACCATCTTCGTCATAGCCTTTGAAAGGGCGTCCCTCAGGGCGCCGTCCCTCAAGCCCGGGTCGTGAGTAGCCTTTGAGCCGAGCCCCAGGGCCCCGCCCGTCTTCTTTCTGTACTCCCCCATGCCGGACTCTGACAGAAGGGCCTTACCCGTGGAGACATCCACGAGGGCGTAGTCGACCTGGACCCTGGCTATGCGGGTCTTGCTCTGCACTATTATCACATCCGAGGACTCTTCGATCTCCGAGTAGGCGGTTATAGCCCCGGCGATCCTGAAATCGATTGACTCGAAACCCGAGGCCGCGTCCTTTTTGCCGGTCTTCAGGGCCCCTGTCTGCTGAAGCTCTATGAGCCTCTCCTGCTGCTGCATCTCTTCTTTTGAGAGCACTATCGGCTCAAGGCCCGACTGCTTTACTATCGTCCTCAATATGTCCGTTGCGGCTTCACCCACCCCCACGGCCCGGCTCGGGGTCTTGTTGTCGAACTGGAGTATGGCGATGTTGTACTGAGGCCCCCTGTAATCGAGGCCCGCGGCCTCAAGCCTCTCTGTCTGGCCCGTAAGGCTCACATCGTCCTTGACCGCGCCCGTGGTCGTCGGGGAGCACCCCGAAAGCAAAGACCCCAGCGCGAGGCCTGCGGCGAGAAAGCACGACCCTATGATCCTTTTTTTCATCTCAGATGACCTCCGTGGCAAATATTGGTAAATCTCCTCATGACCCGCGTCACCGCACTCCGGGCGCAAAGGTCTCGGGGACGGGGTACGAGCGCGGTCCTCCGGGTCCCACCGGGAAATCCCTCGTGATAATATTAAGCATTTCGCTTGTCTCAAGCATCAGGTGGACCCCGAAGGCCTTGGTTATAAGCTTCTCGCCGATGGCAAACGCTGCGGCTTCACCGGGCTTTTTAGTGGCCCCGAGCCTTATTACGCGCCACTCCCTTATCCCCCGTATCCCGTCGAGTCCCGGTATGGCGCCGAACGGCTCGTTGGAGTCGTTCGAGTCCAAGATCTCCTTGAACGCCGTCAGACCCTTTCCGGCGTCGCCCCCGGCAAGGATGCTTTTTACCCCGAGGCCCCTTGACCACATGACCGAACCGGTCCGGGTCTCCACGAGCTTGAAAGCGGCCCGTACCTTCTTGACATTGTACAGTCCCGTAGTTATGTCGTCGAAATCAAGGAGATAGCAGTATACCACCCCTTCAACGCCAAGGAGCGCGCCAAGAGCCTCCGGGGTGGTCATATCCAGCTGGTCTCCGAGCGTTATGCCCATGCCGTCAAGGAGTGCCCGGTCCACATCATTAAGGGGCATGACCGAGTACTGCCGGTTTCGTATCCTTTTGTCGAACTCCTCCCTGACCTTCATGGCCCCTTCGACATCGTTTGTGGCGTTGTATATCGGGAGGACCGCCACGGTATAGACCGGGTTGTCAGGGTTCGGCCGGTAATGCCTCATCGGGGCCGCGCAAGCCACGAGAAAGAACGAGAGAGCCGCGAGAAGAATCACATGGAATGGCCTGCCCATCAACTTCTCCGGCCCCGTTTCGTTTGGAGACCGCTCGCGCTCTGTGGCAAATTGATCAAAAGCGTCACCTGTCGGAGTCGGCTATGACATATATCATGTTAGGGGTGGTCTTTACGACCTTCAAGTAGCCAGCTATCCTGGAAATATCGTCGGCGATATCCTGGGCGGACGCCTTCGTTTCGACCTCGAAGACGGCTTCGCCGTCCGAGTACTTTCTCTGGTAGACGGCGGACACCCCGCGCACCCTCCCCTTGAGGGCGTTCTTGAAGTCTATCAGTTTCTGGTAATCGTTTATTCCGTTGAGCGTTATCGTGACAAGGTTGACCCCGGCGGTCCACCTTGCTGTTATCTGGTCTATGAGCTTTCCGGCGAGTTCCTGAGAGGCCCTCGTTATAGCCTCGGTCCCCCCGGAGATGTCCGAGATGTTTCTCGACACGCCGTGCCCGCCCGATACCGCGAGCACGACCCCGTCATCTACCCTTACGGCCTGGGCCGTGACATCGGCCAGATATACGGTCACGATGGTCCCCCCTGCCGCGGGCCCCTCTTTCGCCACGGCCTTGCCGTATACGACGACCTCGGCGTTCACCGCTTTACCTATCTCCTTGGCCTCGGCGGCGCTCAAGTCAGCCACCCTGTAGGCATCGGTCACCGAGATATCCTCCGGGCGCCCCGTGTCCACCACGGTGAAGCCGTTTGTGACGAACGCCTCCTTCATGGCTGTTTCGGCCGCGGAGATGTCTACCGTTTCGCCCATGTACTCGCTTTTGCCCCACCACCAGAAGTGGTAGTACTTCTGCCCGATGTTCTTTTCGGCGATGAGGAAAAGCACCTTGGGCCTGCCGGCCTTCATCTGCAGGACCCCGAGGGCCGAGAGGTCGTCCTTGAGCGGGCCCGTCTCCACGACGGCCCTGACCAGGACCTGATAAAGGCCGGAGACCTGCCATTCTTTTACCACATCGTAGCTCTTTATGTAGCCCTGCGTCTTTGTGTACACATTGTCGCTCAAGACCTGGTAATTGGCGACCATCGTCTCCGAGGAGACTATCGTCCCTATCGCCTGTTCGACGGCCTTCCTGAGGGCGTCCCCGATGGCCGCGTCTCTGGCCAGCGCCGAGTTGTCGCCTGAGATCACGGCCACCCCCGTGGCGTCAACGGCCGTCGTACCGGGCGCGCCGGCCAGTGCGTAAGAGGACGAGAGTATGAGAAGCAGGAGAAAAAGGGTGATCTTAAGGAGACCGCCTCCGTACGCCGGTCTTATCATGCGGGTGAGGCTCCAGGTACTGGTTCCCATTAAACCCTCCGTTATTGCGTGCGGTTTTGAAGTCTGCGGCGTCCGGTTCCCGTATCAAGGCTTGTGTGAGGTCTTATCCGAATGCGGACTCTTCAGGCTTAAAATATATCATAATATGGGGTTTAAGTCTATTTGGCCAAGCCTGTCACCGCTCACGGTAAATACGATACTCATCATGTCCGCCCTCAACTGACCTTGGCGCGGTAAGTAAGCCCGGCTACGAGTGTCTGTATGATCCGCTTCACATCATCGGGGTAAGCGGCCCCTTCGGCCTCCAGCATCGCCGAGACCGTCTCAAGCCGCGTCCTCATGTCGGCGGAGAACTCGCTCTGGCGGGTCCTCGTTATCTCAAGGTCGGAGGCGAGGTCGTTTAAAAGCCGTGTCATATCCTTGAACTCGTCACCCTTCCTTGTGCGTATCCTCGCGCCGTAGTTGCCCCTGAGAAGATCATTCGCCATCTTCTCGAACCTGTACATGGGCCCGGCTATCCTGTGTGAGGCGAATATCGACTGAATCCCGGCGAGCAGGGCCACGGCAAAGAGCCCGGGCCATATCCGTTTGTGCAGATAGAGTATCATCGACGAGACATTCGCCCTGTCCTCGACGGTCACCGCGGAGTTAAGCTCATGGTACAGCGGGTAGAATATCACGGCGCCGAATACGAGCGAATACGCGATTATGTAAAGCGTCAGGGTCAACGCCGTCTTTAGCTGAAAGCCGGGCTTTACTATGACCTTATTACGGCTGGTCTTGTAGTCCATTGATTACTACTCCGGGTAACGGGGATACCTGACGCTGAAGGGATATTATCGCGGAATCGGGACCTGGGTGGACGCGTTCGCGGGGCCTCCGCCTGTATTGAAAACGGCCGTCAGAATATCATAAACCGTGCTTTTTCTGAAGTGCGAAAAGGCACAATGAACCACCCCGGAGCAAGCTCCGGGGTATCTCCTTAAGCCTCCCCTCCCTTGATGGGAGGGCTGGGCTCCCGTTGCGCTCTTCCTATGCAACGGGAAGAGGGGAGGGTGAAAACATTTTTTCACCCCCACCCTTCCCTCCCCCATCGAGGGGGAGGATTTTACAAGGAAACCCTGTAGCAAGCTACAGGGAATTTTGTGATTAAAATTCTCCGCCGTAAATGACGGAGAATTTTGATGGTAAGGAAGAACCATTTATATTTGCCACTCCTTGACCCTTCGATTTAGCGACGTGATTGCGCAGCACCACACCCATTCAGAGGATGAAATGATAGGATAATTCAGGCCGCGAATCAAGCGGATAATATCCGGCGGCGCCGTATGGATTCAAGGAAACCCTGAATAATTCATTGATTCGTCATTGCGAGCGCAGCGTTGCAATCCCGTCTTTAGGTAAATCAAGCACTTGGAGGTTGCTTCGTCGCAGAAATCGCTTCCTCAATGACAGCAGAAACGAGAACTGAACCACTACCGCCTGGAAGGCGGTAGGTTCAAAAGTTCTTGTCGGCTGCAAGCCCGACTGAATTCCCCCCTTTCCTAAAGGGGGACAAAGGGGGATTATAAGTCGGCTGTTTTAAGATAATCTCCCCTAACCCCTCTTTACTAAAGAGGGGAACCCAAATATCCCTACCTTTTACATTAGATGACGCAATTTTCCGGCTCTGCGTGGATAACCGGAAAGTTGATGACCACATAGACGCACTGGAAGTTTTCGCCTGGAAGGCGAGGGATTTTAGATCCCATTGTGAGACATTAATCAGACCTTCCTTAAGTCTTATTCGAGGCCCCGGAACTCCTTTTTGAGCTTATCGAGGGCCCCGGGCTCAAGCAACAGCTCTATTGTTGTAAGCCCCAGGCACTTGACCCCCTCCAAAAGGGCCCTGTGGCCGTCAGGGGTTACGGTGGCGTCGGCGAACTCGTGGGTGTGGATGTTTATGCCCTCCCTTATGGGCACATGAGGGTGTATCGTTGGGATTATCTGGGAGACATTGCCTATGTCGGAGGAGCCGACATTCTTTTCGGGCGGCTGTTTGTCCTCCTTGAGACCGAGAAACTCAAGGGCCCGCCTGTAGGCGTCGCAGAAGGCGTTGTTTAGCTTCATGGGCGCGTTAAGGTCGCCGACCTCCTTTACCTCAAGCGTGCACCCTGTGGCGGTTGCGGCCCCTGAGGCGCAGTTTATGACCCTCTGCTTTACGGACTCAAGCTCGTTTAAGTCGTTGGACCGCACATAAAAAGACGCCTCGGCCCTCTCGGGGATTATGTTGGGGGCCTTTCCGCCGTCGGTGATTATGCCGTGCACCCGCACATCCGTCTTTAACTGCTGTCTCAAGGCGCTGATGCCGTTGAAGGTGAGTATGACCCCGTCAAGGGCGTTTATCCCCTCTTCGGGGTAGGCCGAGGCGTGGCTTGAGCGGCCGTGGAAGATGAAATTCACCCTGGAGACCCCGAGGAAGTGCTTGACCACGGTCCTTTTGGACGACCCGTGGACCATCATGGCGGCGTCCACGCCGTCGAAGACCCCGGCTTTTATCATCTCTATCTTGCCCTTGCCGAGCTCTTCGGCCGGGGTCCCGAGGACAAGTATGGTGCCGCGTCCTTCTTTCAAACCCCCCTTGAGGGCCGTGGCAAGGGCCGCCCCTGCGCCGATAGAGGCCGTGCCGCTTATGTTGTGGCCGCACCCGTGCCCGACGGCAGGCAGGGCGTCCATCTCGGCCAGTATGGCTATGACGGGCACGCCGCTGCCGTAACTCGCCTTGAAGGCCGTCTCCATGCCGGCCACCCCCCCGGTGACGGTAAAGCCGGACTCCTTGAGGAACGCCTGCATGGCGGCGGAAGTCCTCTTCTCCTTCAGCCCCGTCTCGGGGTTGCGGTAAAAATCGTCGCTCAAGGCCGCAAGCCTGTCTTTAAGCGAATCGGCGGCCTCGACGAGCGCCTTTTTTACTTCCATCAGTTCTTTCATTGCCTTTACGAAAAAATCCCCCAACCCCTTGACGGGGTTGAGGGAGAGTATTTACTTTATAAAACCCATCTGTTCGAGTTTAAGAAGTATCTGCTGGCTCGCCTCATCGGGCGTATACTCCCTTGTGTCTATGACCATCTCGGGGTTCTCAGGTGCCTCGTACGGGTCGCTTATCCCGGTAAATTCTTTTAATATGCCCGCCCGCGCCTTGGCGTAGAGGCCCTTACGGTCCCGCTCCTCGCAGGTCTCCAGCGGGGTGGCGACATGGACCTCGATGAACCCGCCGGTCTTCTGCACCTCTTCCCTCACGAGTTGGCGGGTCTTCGCGTAGGGGGCTATGGGGGCGCAGATGGCGGCCCCGCCGTTCTTCGTTATCTGACTCGCGACGAACCCTATCCTCTGGATGTTCAGGTCCCTGTGCTCCCTTGAAAAGCCGAGCTCGCTCGACAGGTTCTTCCTGACGATGTCGCCGTCAAGAAGCGTTACGGAGCGGCCGCCCATCTCCATCAGCTTTACCATCAGGGCGTTGGCGATGGTCGATTTGCCGGAGCCCGAAAGCCCGGTGAAAAATACCGTGAAGCCCTGCTTGTGCCTCGGCGGATAGGTCTTCCTGAGTTCGTTCACCACCTCGGTGTACGAGAACCAGTCCGGGATGTCGAGGCCCTGCATGAGGCGGCGGCGGAACTCGGTGCCCGATATGTTCAGCACCGTCTCGCCGGGCTGCACCTCGTTGGACGGGACATACTCGGCCTTCTCCTGCACATAGACCATCTCCTGGAACGGGACCATCTTTATCCCGACCTCGTCCTGGAGCCTGCCCAGAAGCTCCTGCGCGTCGTAAGGGCCGTAGAAATCCTCGCCCAAGCTGTTCTTGCCGGGGTCCGCGTGGTTCCTGCCGACGATAAAGTGCGTGCACCCGTAGTTCTTCCTGATGATGGCGTGCCAGAGGGCTTCCCTGGGCCCGCCCATCCTCATGGCCAGCGGAAGCAACGAGAGCATCGTGGTGTGCTCCGGGTACTGCTTCACGAGGTGCTCGTAGCAGCGGATCCTTGAGTAGTGGTCGATGTCGCCGGGCTTGGTCATGCCCACAACGGGCTGTATCAGGAGGTTCGCCTCGCATATCTTGGCGGCCCTGAAGGTCAGCTCCTGGTGCGCCCTGTGCATCGGGTTTCTGGTCTGGAAGGCCACTACCTTGTGCCAGCCGTTCTTCCTGAACGTTTCCCTCAAGTCCTTCGGCGTGTTCCTCAAGGCCTTGAAGTCGTAGTGCATCGGAAGCTCCGCGCCTTCGAGACGGCCGCCAATGTAGACCGGGTTCGCCTTGTTGAAGAGGTAGTTGACTCCTGGGTGCACCGTGTCGTCGGACTTGAAGACATTGAGGGCCTCCGCCTTCTTGTCCGGGGTCCAGATGTCGGAGACGGTAAGCACGGCCAGTAGCACGCCTTCCTGGTCACGGAGCGCCACCTTCGCGCCTTTTGAGACCTTCGCGGCGAACGCCTCGGTAACATCGAGGGTTATCGGCATCGGCCATATCACATTTGAGGCAAGCCTCATGTTTTTTACGACCGAGTCGTAGTCGGCCTTTCCCATGAACCCGTCGAGCGGCGAGAAGGCCCCGTTTAAAAGCATCTCGATGTCCCAGAGCTGGCGTTCGGTCAAGTCCCATGATATGTAATCCCGCGCCGCGGCCTTTAATGCCTCGGCCTCTTTCTCGGGCAGTATCAACTCCTTAAGTTCTCCTCCATGCGGCGCCGTAAGTGTGGACACAGTCTTTACTCCTCCTTCAATATTGTCTTTTTGATGTAAAATACTTGTTTTAAGGCCCGTCCGTTGACTCTATAGATTGCCATACCTCGCAACTATTTTCTACTGCTTTATTGCTGAATGTCATAAAACCGCCTTTAAGCCCGGCCGAAGCGTCACAAAAACCGTTTCCACGGAAACGGCGGGGAGCCGGTTACCATGAAGTACGGGTTTGCAAGGTCTTCCTTGTTGTACTCAAGCGGCCTGCCCTCAAAGTCCGTCACACTCCCGCCGGCCGCCTCCACGACGGAGTGCGCGGCCGCCGTGTCCCACTCCATGGTGGGGCCGAACCTGGGGTACAGGTGCGCCCGCCCCTCGGCCACGAGACAGAGCTTCAAAGAGCTTCCCATGCTGAGGCACTCGGCCTCTTTGATCCTTTCAAGGAACGCTTCGAGGGCTTCTCCCCTGTGAGACCTTGAAGCCACTACCCTTACGGCCCCTCCGGTATAGCCCGCCGTCTTTATCGGCTCAGGGGCGCCGCCTGAGGCGGCCTTGAACGCACCCACTCCCTTTATCCCGTAGTACGCCACATCGAGCACAGGGGCGTAAACGAGACCCAGAACAGGCGCTCCGTCCTCGATCAAGGCGATATTCACGGTAAACTCGCCGTTACGGTTTATGAACTCCTTGGTCCCGTCAAGAGGGTCCACGAGCCAGAAACTCTTCCAGCGCCTTCTCACCTCGTAAGGCTCGGCCCTCGACTCCTCGGAGAGTACCGGGACCCCGGGCGTAAGCCTTGCGAGCCCGGCGGCGATTATATCGTGGGCGGCCGAGTCCGCCACGGTCAGCGGAGAGCCGCCTTCCTTGTATGTCGTCTTGACCTCTCCAAGAGAGTAGACCTTAAGGATCGCCGCTCCGGCTTCTCTGGCGAGCGGGAGGAGGTCCTTTATCAAACTCGTTTTATCTTCCTTCATTCTTTATCAACCAAAAGAACCTTTTTTTGAGTTCTGCCGCCCCGTTGGGGTTTTTAAGCAACGGCGGGGTCATTTTCTTGGAATCCTTCGACTCCACCGGGGTTTTGATGCCGAAGACGGCTCACTTGTGCAGGCCGCACTCGGTCTTGTCAAACCCGTCCCATCTGCCGGACCTCGGGTCTTCACCCGGCTTTACCGGCCTTGTGCACGGCTCACAGCCTATCGACGGATACCCGCGGTCAAGGAGAGCGTTGTAGGGGAGCTTGTGCAGGGCGATATAATCCCAGACCTGCTTTTTGGTCCACTTCGCCAGCGGGCTCACCTTTATGAGGCCGTTTCTTTCGTCCCACTCCACTATCGGCGTGTTTGCCCTTGTCGGCGACTGGTACCTTCTTATCCCGGAGATCCAGAGCTTCAAGCCCGTCAGGGCCTCTTTCAAAGGCTCCACCTTGCATATCTCGCAGCACCTGTCCGGGTCTTTTTTCCATAGCTCCGGGCCGTACTCCTTTTCTATCTCCTCTTTGGTCTTCTTCGGCGCGTACCGTTCGACCTTTATCCCGTACCTCTTTACGGCCTTGTCCACCACATCCAGCGTCTCCTTGAAGAGAAAACCGGTGTCGATGTAGAAGACCCTTGAATCGGGCTTTATCTTTATGAGCATGTCGAGGGCGACTATCTCGGCGAAGCTGCAGGCAAGGGCGAACTCCTGCGTGTCGAAGTTATCGACCACCCACTTAAGAACGTCCTGCGGCTCCTTACCCTCAAGGGCGTCACTTACCTCTTTAAGTTCCTCAACCGTCCAGATTTTACTCATCTTATACACCCATACATTTTCCGTTGAATTAAAATTCTCCGCCATGAGTGGCTGAGAATTTTGATGGTACGGAAAAATCATTTATATTTGCCAGCCTTGGCCCGCCGCTAAAGCGACGGGATTGCGGCTGGCACTCCCATTCAAAACACCTTATTGCTCTTCGATGACGACGACCTCGCAAGAGGCCTTCTCTTTTACCTCGTCGGCCAGGGAGCGCGAGAAGTACTTGAAGATCGCCTTCTGCCTCTTCCTGACAATTATGACCGTGCCTATATCCATCGAGGCTATGAGGGATAAGACCCTCTCAAGAGGCACACCGTGCTCCATGACCGGCTCGAAGCCGACCCCCTCTTCCATCGCCTTTATCTGGACCCGCCCGAGCTCCTCGTACCCGATCTGGCGCTGCTGCTTCATGATGGATTCGGAGAGCTCGGTCGATGGCTTGTCGCCTATGAACCCTATGTCGGTGAACTTCTCCGAAATTTCGCTCGCCAGCCCTTTTTCAAGCAGATAGAGGGCGGCAAGAGTAACCCCGTCCTTTTTCGCCCTCTTTACGGCGAAATCGATCGCCTCTTCGGATGTGCCGGAAGGCGGGAGTACGAAAAGCACTTTTTTCATGTCAATAACCCCGCCCGATCAAAGGCCACCACACGGCAGCGACGATGTTGAAGACTATCCACGCGGAAACAGTCATTATCAAGCCGCCCTTTATCATGTCCTTCATGGTTATGTAGTTCGACGACACCGCTATGGCGTTCGCAGGCGTTGACATCGGGAACATGAAGGCGAGTCCCGCCGGAACGGCTATCGCGTAAGTCAGGACCGACGGGTCCATCGAAAGCTTCTCGGCCATCCCGATGCTCACCGGAAGAAGTACGGCTATTACGGCGGCGTTGCTCATCGACTCGGTCAGGAGTATCGACAGGAGGGCGAAGACGGCGAAAACAGCCCAGGGGGCCGTTATCGAGCCACCGACGGCCCCGTTCACTATCCACGCGGCCGCCCCGCTTTTATCGAGGGCGGTCCCAAGGATTATCGCACCGCCGTACATGAGTATCACGCCCCAATTGACGTACTCTTCGATATCCTTCCACCTCACGAGCCTGAAGACGAAGAGTACGACAACGGAGCTCAACGCGATCGTTGCCAGCCCGGCCTGCCTTCCTAAAAACATCCACGCCGCTACGGTCAGTAAAAGCACCGTCCCGACGGCGTACTCGTTGTAGCTCATCTTCCCGAGGCCCTTGAGCCTCTTGGAAAGCACAAGGTGCGCGCTTTCAACCCCTGTGACGTCTATCGGGAAGAACCGGGTCAGAAGGAGATACCCGACAAAAAGCATTATGACCACAAGCGGAAAAACCGCGATCGCATAGTCGAGAAAATCTATCGACTGGCCCGTTGTCTCCTTCAATATGCCTATCGCAAGCGGTACCCGCGCCCCGCCGAGGAAGGTCCCCACGCCTCCTATCACGCAGCCCCAGGCGAGGGCGAAAAAGAGTAGCTTGCCGTAGTTTGACTTGCCCGGTTTTAAATTCAGCCCCCTCGATATCTCAAGGACTATCGGGAAGAGCATCGCCGCCACCGCGTGCTCGGACATGAAGAACGAGAGCGCGGCCGCCAGAAGAAATACGCTCAAAAGGAGCTTCTTCGGGGAGTCCCCGAACCTGTCCATTATGTTAAGGGCGATCCTTCCGGATAGCCCCGAGTGCATTATCGCCCCGGCGAGTATGAAGGCGCCGAGTATGAAAAATACCGCCTCGTTGCCGAAGAGCGCGTAAGTGTCCCTCTTGGACAAAACCCCCAGAAGGGGGACGAGCACTATGGCGAAAAGGCTTGTGATCGCAAGAGGAACAACATTTGTGACCCAGAGTATGAGGCAGACCAGGAATACCGCTATCGCCCTCTGCCCCTCAACGCTAAGCCCCGCCGGGGTCGGC
>JACRCJ010000256.1 GCA_016219075.1 Deltaproteobacteria bacterium
GGGTTTCCCATCGTTGCAAAAGGCCAGTCCATGTTTATCCAGAGGACAAAGACCGCTATGCCTGTGGCGACACTTACAAGGGTATGGGGGAGCTTCAAGATATCCCCGAGCCTTATCTCCGAGTATCTTGACCATAGCAATAGGAGCGCAAGCCCCACAAAGGCCGCCTTGACCGGGTAGAGGAGATAGAGCGTCCAGTCGCTAAAGCCGAGTATCCCGGCATTTTTGAGGTATCGGAGAAGCTCCTCAACCCCTATGAACGCCATGAAAAGGACGAAAGGGAATATTCTGGGGAAAGCGCTGCTCTTCAACGCAACATCCTTGGATGAAATTTTTATGGCTTATAGTATACCAGAAACTTTTTATTTTTAACGTTCTGAAAACCCGGGGGTTTTAAGCCCATGGAGGGTTCATTCAGGTGAGGTCCGGGGCGGGTTAACCCTTCTCGATCTTGGCGGGAAGCCGTAGGGAGAGTACAGGGGTAGAGGCGTAGCCGACCCTGAAGAGCATTATAATGGCATTGTCTTTCTCTATCGGAAAGACCCTTTTCAGCTCCTTCTCGGCCCCCAAGAGAAGGTCTTTATGAGCATTATCGAGCCCCTCGCCATCCGTCAGATAGAGCCTCTGGATCAGAAACGTACTCCCCGTAATCGGCTGGAATGACAGGCCCAGCGATGTCGCTCTTAGCCAGACCCTCTCAAGAAGCCTTCCGCCCGCTACGAAAGACTCAGGTGAGGTTCCCTTCATCGCGACGAGCCCCACGGCCGAAGACCCCTTTATCAACTTATATGTCTGCATCGGCACAAGGCGGCTTAAGCCCACTCGGTTCAGGGTCTTGACGAACTCCCAGGACTTTAGAGCCTTAAAAAGCCTTCTCTGTACGGGATTAAGCCCCAGGGTCATTATATCAAGGCCGTCCCTTGTCTCTTTCGCTTCTTTTTCTGTCCATCTTATGTGGTCAAAGAGAAAGTCATGGAGTCTTCTGTTCTCAAAAAGAAGCCTGTCGTTAAGGCTTGCGGCCCCGGCTATTATCTTTTTTTCCCTCTCCCCCCCGGCGAGGAAGACCTCTCCCCCGGGGAAACTCATTGCCTCTTCACGAAGGGCGCGGGTGATGTTTTCCTCGAGTTCCACTCTCAGGTACGGCCACCTGTTTGTGCACCTCTTTCTGATATACGGAAAGAGCTCGTCCGCCTTCGCTTGAGACCTTTTGAACTCCACTGCGGCTATGACGCTATTTTTTTCCCCTTTGGGGAAAAGCACTGCCGCCATATCGTATCCGAAGGACACAGCGGCTATTTGCATATTTTCAAGGAGCGCCCCGTGCGCTACGAACGATGCGATGTTCCTTACATTATAGAGGGAAGTATCCCGTGCCTCGTCGTTAATAATGAGAAGCCTGTCTTTATCAAATCTGAAGCGCCAGGGCTGGCAGTTGTCTCCCGAGGGGGCCTTTACCCCGTACTCTATTATGCTATTGAGGATATCCTCATCTATTTTCATCAGGCACTATTCCTTTATAAGGTGGCCCACCTTCTTTAACAGGAACTTCCTTTTAAGGTACTGCATGGGGTTTTTAGCACCCATGAAGAGGTAACCCTTTTTATATATCTGCCTGTACGGGTCGAACTGGAAATAGTAAGGAGCGGCCTTCACGGGTTTTCTCTTGAGTATTATATTAAGGGCCTCCGTAGCCACAAGGCTCGCGCAAAGGACGCAGGCCGAGGCAAAGGAAGGCCCCGTGCCGCTCTTCAAGTCTACCTTGGAGAGGTCCATGTATTTAAGGTGCATCGGGCTCGGCGTAAGGCCCACACTGAAGGCTATCATCTTCTCGACGTAACTCATGGAGCCGGTTATGCCGAAGTACTCATCGAAGCTCATCCCTCGGGGATCGAATATCTGAAGGGTCGAGCCGAACCCTATGGGCCCGGATGTCACGGCGAATATCCCCTTCTCCCTGGACTTGTTGAAAAGGAGCCTCCTTGCGTCTATCGAGAAAAAGTCTATGGCGTCCACGGCAAGATCAACGCCTTCAAGGAACTCATCGACGTTTTTTTCATTGACCCCTTCGGGGAAGGTCGCAACCCGCGCCTCCTGGTTTATTGAATTCGCCGCCTCCTTCATCACTTCCGTCTTTTTTCTGCCGATGGAGGCGGAGGTGGCGCCGTACTGACGGTTGAAGTTGACGGCCTCGAAGGTGTCGCTATCCGCTATATGGAACCCTCCGATGCCGATCCTCACGAGAGTCACAAGGTGTATCCCGCCCACGCCCCCGAGCCCGGCTATTGCGACCCTTGAAGAGCGGAGCCTCTCCTGCTCCTCTTCCGTTACAAGGCCGATATTCCTTTTAAACGCTTCCCTGTAAAAATCCATGTCAGATCCCCGGCTAAAAGCTGTACTTCGCCTCTCCGTACACCCTGTTCTTCTTCCTGAACTGCCCGAAGGCCCCGTCAGGAACACCGTCGAAGATATCGACCCCGGCCTTGAACTGCCAGTGGCCTCCGTACCTGAAGTTCATCATCGGGCGTATCATGACGTCTCTTTCCCTCAGGCTCGATATGAAAAGGAGCTCAGGCTCTATCGTATTGTCGAGAAAGCCGGTCTTAAGCCAGAGCGAAACAGACGAGCGTACCCTGTCCTCCCTGAATATCCGCGGGTCGTAATCGAATATTATCCTCTGCATGAACTGAACGTTCGCATCGAGTTTGCCGAGGAAGGTGTAGCTTATGCCCAGGAGGTAATCGAGGTAGTCTTTTTTTACAAGGCCGTCGCTGTCGTTTGGGTCCACTACCGAGAAGTATTTGCCCCTGTAGTATACGAACTCGCCCCTCAGGACTATATCGTCTATCTCTTTCGCCACCGTGAGGCCGCTTATGTTAATTCTTCTGTGCTCCGGGTGGAATGTATAAAATACCGGTGTTATGACTTCCCTTACTACGGTCGGGAACTTATCCCATGCGTACATGTGAAAGAGGCTGAAGTCCCAGCCGCTTAAAAGATAAGAGAGGCGCACCCCGGCCTCGCTGTTATGAAGGCTGCTTGAGGGCTTGCTCTCGCCAGTTGCGGAGGCCGAAACGCCGGACGGCAGGGGCAGGGCCTGGGGAAATTCGGAGTCGGGAAGGCCGAGCTTGTTGAACTTGAGTATTGGTATCCATACAAGCTCCAGGTGGAACCTGTCTTTGGTGTATTCGATGTCGGCGGCCCAGTCGGGTATCCTTATGTAATCGAAGTCCGGGAGCACGAACTCCCTTAGGTCCTTCGCGTTCACCACGTCGGCGAAAAAGAGCCCGACGGCCTCTCCCCAGACTATCTGCTGGCTGCCGAGTCTTAAGTCCCAATCGCCTTTCGAGACATCCACGAAAAAGTCCCTTATGCCGGGGTCGTACTTCTGGTCGTCCCTTACGGATTTGGGGTAGTTGTCCGTAAGTGAATACACGGCGTCGTAGACAGCCCTGCCGCTTGCCCTGTACGATACGCTATCCGAGATCTTTCCGGTGCCGCTTAAAAAGAAAATATTCCTTATCTTCGTGAACCGGTCCGGGGAGCTTATCCTGTAAGCCGTCTCGTTCTTCGCGTATCCGCCGAGGTGGATCAAATCCGCCCATCTTCTCCCCGCCTCTTCCTTCTCCTCTTCCTTTGCGGGGGCCTTCCCCTTTATCCCTGCCTCCTCTTCGATCGCCTTTTCCTGCCTGATGTCGATAACGATGGCGAAGGTCTCGTTCCTGTAGAACGACGCCTTGTAGCCCAACGAGGGGACCATGCTTATGGTCAGAAAAACCGCGTTTTTACCGGACCTTGAGGTCTTTATCTCGTTTACCCTCCCGTCATTTACGGCCAGGGCGCCCTTGACCTCAGGCGACAAGTTCACCCCGGTAAAAGATATCCTCATCTCGGGCGGGTTCACCGTTGAGCTTATCCTGTACTCGGGTTTTCCCGTCAGGTTTATGATGACCTTTGTGTTATCAGGCCCGGAGACATACTGGATATTCGCAAGCTCGATGTTTTTTTTACCGCCCTCCCGGACCACGTAAGAGGTTGAAGACTCCGCCGCCGGCGCGAAAAGGAACAAGGCCGGCAGAAATAGAATCGCGGTCAAAAACTTTAATAGGTTTCGGGCCATTATCCTGGTGGTCAGTATTTGAGTTTTTTAAGATAGTCTTTAGTAAAGTACTTCTCCGGAAGCTCAACGGTCTTCATGTTGCTGTATTCTATGGTAGACAACTGCCCTTTTACAAGGGGGTCCGTAAGGACAAGCCTTGCGGGGCGCCTGCGGCCTCCGAGGTCCCTGAAGTCCTCGTAGGCGCACAGCTTCAGAAGCCTTCCCGAGAGCGCGTAGAACTCGGCCTTGTACGGGTAGAAGTTCTCCGTTCCCACCCAGTAGACGGCCTTGCCGTAGGTCACCTCCTCGCTTTTCGCCGTGAGCTCGAGGACATAATATTTTTTCCCGCCGATCGTCTCTGTCCTCAGAAGCTTCGGGTCGTAATCCCCCGAAAAGTTCGTCCTCGCGATATCGCCGTTGGCGACCTCGCCGAGAAGCCTCTGCTGTAAAGAGATCCTTACGGGCTTCGAGACATCGGGCAGAAACACCCACATGTCCCTCCCTAACATCAGAAGGGTCCTCCCCCTGTCCATGTCGGGATAAAGGGTCTTTACTATCGTCTTATCCCTCCCCTTTACAAGGATCTCGTATTTGGCGGCCCTTTTTTCACCGCCGGGCTTGACGCTGGTAACCGTGGCATCGACTGTATAGTCTATCCGGGGGCTTCGGATCTCATCGGCCTTCGATACTATCTCCTCCGGCGAAAGGGCCGGGTAGCCCACTGAGGCGAAGGATAAAAACAATACCGTCAAGGCTGTTCTTAAGATGTTTTTCATGGTCAGATGTTATGCCTGAGCGCCTCGGCTATCTCAAGCCTTGAGGCCTTAAAGGCAGGGTAGAATGACGATACGATCGCAGTTATGATAGCAAGGACGAAGGCGTAGACGAAAAGTCCGGGGACGATATCCACCCTGGCTGTCCATGTCATCGTCGCTCCGGGCGGCGGCGGCATGGGGATCCCGATATATGAGATGAGGGACGCAAGCAGATACCCTCCCGCAAGCCCCGCCACCCCTCCTATGACGCCGAGTATAAAACCCTCAATTATGAAAAGGGCCACGACCCCGCTTTTCTTCGTCCCCAGCGCCATTACAGTACCTATCTCGCCTACCCTTTCAAGAACAGACATGTTCATCGTGTTAAAGACGCTTAAGACCACGACGACGGCTATTATGAGCTTCAATACCAGAAACTGCCTCCTGTAGAGGTCTACCGTCTTGGTGTAGAAGTCCGCCATCTCGTACCAGGGTTTTATCTCAAGGTCAAGGCCGTCTTTCTTGAAAAGGTCCCGGAGGTTTTTTATCACCATATCGGTATTCTCGGTCTTATCAAGAAGCACAACAAGCGTCTGGACATCTCCGGTATGGAGAAGCTTCTGCGCTGTTGCTATCGGGAGCCTTACGGCCCTGTCGTCAAAGGCCTTCGAGGCGGTAAAAAAAACACCTTTCACCGTAACGTCAAGGGCGTTTATGGCCCCGCCCTTTGTGTTCGCCACGGCTATAAGGGGGTCGCCGACCTTCGCGCCGATAGCAGATGAGAGGCCCCTTCCTACGGTTATCCTGTAGGTGTCCTCAGGGGCGAGGTCCGCCCCCGCGTCTATTCCAACTGCCGTGCTTATCTCTTTTTCCGTTTTCGGGTCAACACCCTGGCCCAGAAACGAGATCGTCGTCTCGCCGGTGCTAAGAAGCCCCGAGAACTCAAGCCTCGGCGTTACAGTCTTTACGTGCTCCGCCGAGTATATCTTCTTTATCACATCCCCCGGGCCGGATATCATGTAGTCGAAGGGCTTTGCCACGCCTTTCTCAAAAAAACCGGTCTTGTTGACCTCGATATGGCCGAAAAAGCTCCTTATGTAGCTCTCCCTTATCTGGTAGAAGATGTTCTCCATGAAGCCGCCGGCTATGATGAGCGAAATGCAGCCGAAGGCTATCGCCGCCAGGGTTATGAGGGAGCGGGTCTTGTTCCTGAATATGTTCTTGAAGGCAAGCCTTAGATACATCAGTCCCCCGCCCTTTCGCCGTCCCTGAGTTCTACGACCCTGTCCGCCATGGTCACTATCTTCTGGTCGTGGGTGGAGAATATGAAAGTGGTCCCGAACTTCTTATTGATCCCCCTCATCAGCTCAAGTATACCGGTGCCGGTCTTGTGGTCAAGGTTGGCCGTCGGCTCGTCGGCGAGTATTATGGACGGCGAGCCTACAAGCGCCCTGGCTATCGCTACCCTCTGCCTCTGCCCGCCGCTCAGTTCCGCCGGCTTGTGTGCGGAGAACCGCTCAAGGCCGACTTCTTTAAGGACGGAATCAACCCTTTCCTTTTTTTCTTTGCTTCCGACAGGCTTGAGGTGGAGCGGGTACTCGACGTTTTCGGCTACGGTAAGGACCGGAAGAAGGTTAAAGGTCTGGAATATGAACCCGAGCTTGCCTGCCCGGATCACGGCAAGCTCGTTCGAGGAGAGATTTACGACATCCACACCGTCTACTTTTACAATCCCGGCGGTGGGCTTTTCTATGCATCCTATGAGGTTTAATAGAGTTGATTTTCCGCTGCCGGAGGGTCCGACTATCGCCATGAACTCGCCCCCCTCCACGGCGAGGTCTACACCCTTGAGGGCTTTTACGACTGTAGCGCCGAGCTGGTATTCTTTGGATACTTTTTCGACATAGACAATGTTCATGGATGTTTAAGGCACCCAATACCCGTGAAGGTTCAGGCGTCCTGCCATGACAGGGTCTTCCCATGACAGAAGCGTTTATAAAAAGCGCGGAGAAGGTATCCGCGCAAAACATCTCAAGTTTACATGATTTGAAAAGAATAAGTCAATAGCTGAAAGGCCAGGGAGGCATCTTTATGAGGAGCGGTAATCAAAAAGAAAAAGGGGATGCTTTCAGGGCATCCCCTTTTTCTTTAAAACCAATACGCCTTATCCACTGAACTTCTGAAACGAACTACCCTGGGCTAAAGCCCAGGGTAGTTCATTATCCGCCGTCCGCCAGGACTTTTTACAAAGGCCCTCTCAAGAGACTTTTTCAGCCGGACCTCCAAAAACCCGGTCTTTAAGCCTTTTGTTTCGCTGATTTCTCCCTTACATTCGCGTTTAAGAGGAGCCTGCGCTGAAGCGGGCCTGCCTCAGTTTTGCCGCCCGAACACTGCCGGCCCTCTCTTTTTTTAAGCCGCTCGCTTCTACCGGGCTCAGGTCTTAAGGGGCCTTCTTTTCGGTCCGGTCCGTACTTACCGGGTCCTTATCCGTAATATCTATCAGGACCACAAAGCCTTCCGTATCCTTAAAAGAGACCTTGTACGCGGCACCCCTCTCAAGCCCTATCGTGACCTTCGCGGAGTCCTTTGAGTACTGAAAGGACTCTATCCCCTTGACCCTTCCGTCGTTTACCGGAAGGAACTGCGGCAGAAGCGGTGACAGTACCGCCCCGTTCAACTCTATCTGCAGGGAAAGGGGGGCAAGCGTCGGGTTGACGCGGTACCCGGGTCTTTCCGTCAGGGTTATGACTATCTCCGTTCGGTGTTTGCCCGAGGTGAACTGGATGCCTGAGACGGAAGCCGGGACAGCGGCGCCGGAGTAATCCGGCATCGTAACAAAGAGCGCGAAGACGGCAAGAAAAAATTTTAACACCCTCACTACCGGCCCCCATGCCTTTGCCTTTACTTGTGACCGCTAAAACTTCACCTCATGCATGGCCCACAGCCTGCATTCGTGCTCGCTTTTATACCGGTATGTGATGCGGTGAATCTCGGTGAGGAGGGCCTGCTTTACGAACAGCCAGTCGTCCTTCAGGATGCCCATCTTGTCCTTGAAGAGTTCGAGGGCCGCTATGGCGTCGGCCCTGTCCTCTGGCGTTATCGCTCTTTTGAATACTATCTTTTTTTCTATCTTGTAGCACCTGACCACCCTGTGCGGGTTCACATCATCGGGGAACCCGTCCACGAACGAGAGGTTCTCCGGGCCGTACCCATGCTTTACGAGGAGCTCTTCCATCCTGCCCCTGTAGGATTCGGTGTCTATTGTATTGTATGGAGCCGCCTGGCCTTCAACGGTCATCTCACGGGTCCTCCCATTTCGTCTTCATTATTTTGAATGGGTGCGCCACTCCCTGCCATCAAAATCCTCCGACATTTATGGCGGAGGATTTTAATCTACCATATTCCCGCCCCCCGATGAAGATGAAAATGGACCCTCCCCGGGCTTAAAACCCAAGGGTTTTCGGAACGGTAAAAATAAACGGGGCCGGAAAGGATGCGCGCTTCAGGGTCTAAAGCGGCTGGGCTGACTCCCGGAGTTCAATCCCGGTCTTTCCTGAAGAACTCTAAATAGACGACGACCGCGAGCAGCACCGCGACAGGAGTGAGGATATAAAGGAAGAGATTTATCATGATGTTTAAGTCTTCGTCTTTTATTCTCTTTTTAGGGTAAATACCCCGTAGCTTGCTGCGCTTTACAAAAGGGCCTTTTTGCGCGCTGCCGCGCGCCTCGTGGCTATTGCTCCTCTCGCTGTCAAGCTCGCGCGCAATGCCCCTGGTGTTCTGTAAAACCAATACAAAAAACCTTCTTCACAATGGCGTTGGTTGTTTTTAGATACCCCGCAGCTTGCTGCGGGGATGTTCATTCGGCCCCGGAGGGGCGGCCGAAAAAAGGTGAATAAGACCCTATACATCTGCTTTCAGTCAAAAAAACAGCCGTCCTCTACGCCTTCCTGACCGCCGTTTTTTTAGCAGACTTCTTTATGGACTCGGCGTCCCTTACGAGGTCGGCCAGGGTCTTGCCGTCAAGGACCTCCATGAGCTTTTTCTGGGCCTCTTTCCAGACCGGGTGCACCGGGCACAGGTCGTCTCTGTGGCACTCGCCCTTTTTAATCAGGCATACATTGAGGAATATCGGGCCTTCGACGGCCTCTATGGCCTCCCTCAAGGTTATGGACCCGGCCGGGCGCGCAAGGGTAAACCCGCCCCTGGCTCCCCTTCTGGATTTCACGAGCCCCGCGCGCGTCAGGTGCTGCATTATCTTTGACAGGTAGCTCTTCGGGACCTCCTGCACCTCCGAGATCTCGTTTATGAGGGAGACCTTTCCCTCGGGCTGCGACGCCAGAAAGACCACGGCTCTGACGGCGTACTCTCCGTCCCTTGTCAGCTGTAACATCCACACTCCCTTTGATGCGAACGATTTAAGACTATTTTAGTCCTAATAGGATTTTTGTCAAGGAGAAAATGGCCGGCCTTTTCATTTCTAACTCCTCCTGTAAGGAAAAATAGTCGGCAAAGGCCCCCTTGTCAAACCAAATTGGCGAGGATGAACCCGTTGCTGGCATAAAAATTGCTAAATATTTTCTACGATATGCCGAAGATATATCATTCCCGAAAAAAATCCCGCGGGGGAGGCCTTCAGGGGTTGTTTTTCAAACGGACCCTGGACGCGTTCTTTTTAGTATATAAAAAGACTCAAAAAAATGAGAGGTGGATAATGAAGATCAAACACAAGTTCCTGGCTATCTTCGTGCTCCTCATCCTCCTCGCCTTGAGCGTGAACAGCTACATAAACTTCAAGACCACTGAAACGGCGGTGGTCCAGAACGCTATCAAGTCGATGGAGAACGAGCTCGAAGGAGTATCCCACCGTATAAACGCCTTCCACGAGAAGGCCGGCGGGAACCTCATCTTCGCGCTCAACTACCCCGTCTTCAAGGAGTACTTCTCGCTCCCGGAGACAAGGGCCGGGAACAAGTACAAGGATAAGGTAATTCAGTTCACTCCTGAGCAGAGGAGGCTCAAGAAAAAGATAGACGACTGGACGCTCTTCGTCCAGTCCAGGTTCCCGGTCGCCGAGACCTGCGTGATAGACTCGACCGGCCAGGAGCACTCGAGGATAACCTTCGGAGAGATTGCGCCGGACGACGATTTTTCCAGCGAGGAGAACTCGGCGCCGTTCTTCGACCCGACGATAAGGCTCGCAAAAGGCGAGTTCCACGTCGCGTACCCGTACATGTCAGCGGACGCCCACAAGTGGGTCTTCTCGTACACCTCTCCCATAGTCCTCGACGACGGGACGAAACCCGGCTTTTACCACTTCGAGATACCGATCTCATACTTCCAGGAGACCGTCGCTGAGAACACCTCCGGGAGGACCTTCGTCATCGACCCATCGGGCATGATAGTCGCTGACAGCAGGAACAA
>JACRCJ010000259.1 GCA_016219075.1 Deltaproteobacteria bacterium
ACCAGAGTCGCCGCGATAAGAGTCGAATAAGAGTTCGCGGCGAAGGCCTCCCCGAGCCCGCCCTCTTTTCTGGCGTAAGGCGCCCAGCACGCCATCGGCACCATCGCCCACCGCCCGACTACCGGGAAGAGGAAGATTGCCTGAAGGCGCGCGTCAGCCGGGAGTTCCCGCACCGCGAGGTACTTAAGCAGTAGGAGGAGAACCACAAAGACGACCCCTACTGCCCCGGTCGCGCTGTCTCTCATTATCCTCATCCTCTCTTCCGGGGTGGCCCCCCCGGCAAGGCCGTCAACCGTGTCGGCAAAGCCGTCAAGGTGAAGCGCCCCGTTTGTAAGCGCCAGGACGAGGACAATAAGGGCCGCAGTTATGCTCTCCGGGAAAAATATCGAGAAGCCGGCGTACGCGGCCACAAGGACCGCCCCCTGCGCGGCCCCCACGAGAGGATAATACGCCATCGACCCTGAGAGGGCCCCTGGCTCTACCTCAACGGAAGTCCTTATCGGGAAGACCGTCAAAAATTGGAAGGCGAGTATAAACCGCTTCATCAGACTCTTTTTTTATTTTAACATACCGCCGCTGGAGAAGCTTCTTGAGAGAACCTTTTTATAAAAAGTGTCCTGCGGACGGCAAATCGGAAATCTAACCCTGTTGCCTTATAAGCCTTATGCGGCTAACTGACGATTTTCATACTCGCTGACCGCCAGGTCCTCAAACTCTCTCCAAAAATTTATAGTTCTTCCCGGGGGTGGGGACCCCATTCTTTTTTTAGGGGTCCCCACCCCCGGGAACTAAAAGTCTTTGAAGGGGGTCTGGGGGACCGTGCGGTCGGCGGATTTTAAACGTTTCTTTAGCCGACTATGTACGTTCTGGTGAATGGCTCGCTAATTAATTCGCCGTCCGCCAGGACCTTTCTACAGAAAGTTCCCCCCAAAAAAACTTCCCCGGCGAAGGTGGAGGGTTTCAGTTGGTCTTTTCGGAGACCCCGGCGTCTCCGAAGGTCGCCATTTCGTTATATATTTTTACACCGGCCTCCACGAGCGATATGCCGATGGCCGCGCCCGTGCCTTCGCCGAGTCTCAAGTCGAGGTCCACGAAGGGCCTCAGGTTCATCCTGTCGAGCATGACCCTGTGGCCTTTTTCGACCGAGTTGTGCGAGGCGAATATGTAGTCTCTGACGGAGTGGTTGAGTTCAAAGGCTACAAGCGCCCCGGCAGTTGAGATGAAGCCGTCGATGACGACCGGGACCCGTCTGGCGGCCGCGCCTATTATGAGGCCCGTTATAGCGGCTATCTCGGCTCCGCCGACCTTGGAGAGCACATCGAGCGGGTCGGAGGGGTCGGGGGAGTTTATCCTGAGGGAGTCCTCTATGACCTTGACCTTGTGCTTGAATACCGAGTCGTCCACCCCGGTGCCCCGGCCGGTTACGGAAGAGACCTTTTCGCCTGAGAAGGCGGCTATGACTGCGCTTGACGGGGTGGTGTTCGCTATGCCCATCTCGCCGGTTCCGAATATCGCGCCGGGCGCGGCGTACTCGCGGGCGAGGTCTATGCCCACCTCGACGCACTTTACGGCCTCGTCCCTGGTCATGGCCGGACCCTTGCGGATATTCCTCGTGCCGCGTACCACCTTTCTCTTTACGAGTCCCGGGGCGTCCCCGAAGTCGTAATCCACGCCGACATCGACCACGACCACCTCGGCCCCGGAGTGCCTTGAGAGCACATTTATCCCGGCCCCGCCGTTTAAGAAGTTCAGGACCATCTGCGGGGTGACCTCCTTCGGGAAGGCCGACACGCCCTCGTCGGCCACGCCGTGGTCTCCGGCGAATGTGAATATTATCTTCCTCTTTATGCCGGGCCTTAAGTCCCCGGTGATGCCCACTACCTTTCTGGCGAACTCTTCGAGGCGCCCGAGGCTGTCCTTGGGCTTGGTGAGCGTGTCGAGCCTTTCTTGCGCCTTATCGAGTAAAGCCGTGTCCAGCGGCGCTATTGCGTTAAGTGCGTCATCGAGCTTTGACATCCGGTTATCCCCCTTGCTGCCTTTTTGACATTATCTTCGTGCCTATGAACCCGCCGGCGCCCGTTATCACTAAAAGCAACGCGAGGTAGAAGGCCCTGTACGGCTCGGCCGCGGACTTGGTCCAGAACATGACCGCCACGGGCAGGACCGTCACGAGGCTCCAGACGACGCCCTCTGAGGTCTTTTTGGAAGAGAGTATCAG
>JACRCJ010000037.1 GCA_016219075.1 Deltaproteobacteria bacterium
CAAGCAACTGTACGCCTGCTTACCGCGCTTTTGTTACACAGTTGGAGGATGACATAACTGTTAAGCAAACATAACTCAAAAGGGTGAATCTTTCCCGGAGGGTAGGCGCTTCTGTGGGGGAGTGTTAACGGGGAGCATTTCGGGACATAACGGAGTTTTGATCTTCCGTAGCATTTTAATCGCAGGGTCCAGGGTGTTTTTACGCCGGATAAGGCGGGAGGTCTTTAGAGTAAGTCTTGAAGGGGCGGGGCAGGCCTTGCGGTTTTAATCTTTCGACTAAGGCCGCAAGGTCTGCAGGGGGCTGAAAAGGCTTTGAGACCGCCGGGAGCCGTCGTTAGCCACCGGCAAAAGGAGGATGAGTTGATGGGACAGTTGCTCTGTGGTTCTGTAGCTGTCTTCTATCGCCCGGTCAGCGCGTCGGCAGAACCCTTGTGGGCAGCACGACCGGCTGTTCGCCGAGTACGGTTATCTCCAGTTCACAGGTCCTGCAGGATTCGACTTCGACTTCCAGATCATTTTCGGCCTGCAGCACTACATTGTACTGGAGAGTCGCTACTTTCTTGCTGAAGTCTCTTTCTTTCGCGATCTTGACGCCGTTGAGCTCTATCTTGGCGCTCGATACCCGGGAGTTTTTCCCCGTGTCTCCGCCGTTTTTGACCATTATGACCCCGTTACCGGGAACTGGGGCGGTGAATTTAAGCTTTGAATCGCGCTCCTTTTTCCCGTGATGCTCGTGATGCTCGTGTTTGCTCTTGGTGATGTAGACCGGACCATATATCTTCGTCATATCAGCCTGCGCTGCTCCAACGGCGGCGAAGACGAAGAGCGATGATACTACTGTTAAGACCTTTAATCTGTTCATGGCATCGGACCTCCTGATTGCCGAGTTATGTCACAGCCTATTTATAGCACCGGAAGAAAAAATCCACAGTGACGAAAGTTACAACTCAAGTCCGCCGGAGGGGCTTCCGCAGGCGCAGGTTTGAGCCTAATTAGCTGAAAATCAAAGAGATTATCGTTAGAATGGCGGCGTCCTCACGACAGTTAAAGAGGGCATTGAATGGGTGTGCCACTCCGCAATCCCGTCGCTTTAGCGTTGGCGCAAGGAGTGGCAAATATAAATGATTCTTCCTTACCATCAAAATTCTCCGTCATTTATGGCGGAGAATTTTAAAGCGGTCCTTAATGGTGTTTGAGCCACGGGGCTCTTTAATGAGGGCTGAATTGCTGATATAATGAAAAATCATAGGGGTCCACGAGAAATACCCTGAAAAACAAGGAGATATGACATTTGAGAGAGGTTATCCCGCTATACCCGGAAACCGCACCCGTTACTCTGGAGATGCGCCCTGTGCTACACCCGCTCTTTAAAAAGCTCACCGACGGGGTCTCCGAGTTCAGCTTCGCGAACATTTACCTCTTCCGCGCCACGCACGGGTACCGGGTCTCGGCGCTTCCCGGCGGGCTCATCCTGATAACTGGAGAGGACAAGGGCCGCCCGTTCTTCATGCTCCCGTTTGGGTTTCCGGATGAGAGGTTATTGCTGGAGCTTTTTACAAGATTCTCTTCGATGAAGGCCGTCTCAGGAGAAAAGGCGGCCATGCTTGCCGAACAGGGCTACTCCGTCACGGAAGACAGGGACAACTTCGACTACCTCTACTCAAGGGAGGAGATGGTGGAGCTTTCCGGGAGAAAATTCCACAGGAAGAAGAACCTCGTCAACCTCTTTACCGGGACCTACAACTACGAAGGAAGGCCCCTGACCATGGAGTACCGGAAAGATTCCCTTGGCGTCCTTGAGGAGTGGCGCGCGGCCCACATGGAGGAGAACGATTACGAGGCGGCCAAAGAGGCCCTCCTTCTCTTTGAGGAGATAGAGCTATGCGGCGGCATATACTTCGTTGAAGGCAGGCCCGCCGCTTACATCCTCGGAGAAGAGCTTACACCTGAGATGTTCGTAGTGCACTTCGAGAAGGGCGTGGGCGAGTTCAAGGGGCTCATGCAGTTCGTGAACCGGAGCTTCGCTTCCATCCTGCCCGTGAAGTACAATATCATAAACAGGGAGCAGGACCTCGGGAACGCGGGCCTGAGACAGTCCAAGGAGAGCTACCGGCCGATAGGCTTCGTAAAGAAATACCGCGCTCACATTAAAAAGGACTGATGCGTCGCTACCCGGCAGTAGACCAAAAAATATATCCATGCACGCCGGAGCGGATGAAAAATGCTTATTTATCATGCCGTTAAAGCCGTAGCCCGCCGCTAAAAAAACTTCTTTACATGGCATACCTTGTGCTATATACTCCCTTGACCCTGAAAATCAGACAAGAGCATACATCGCGGCCAATGCCGCAATAAGACCCTTAGAGGAGTTTGACCGATGGAGGCAAAACTTATCATAGCGGTAGTCGTGTTTATCGCGGTCTACGGACTTCTGATCTGGGACAAGATCAACAGGGCGGTAGTAGCGCTGCTCGGAGCCGGAGCGCTCGTGGTCCTCGGGGTATTGAACCAGGAGGCGGCCGTACACGGGATAGACTTCAATACCCTCGGGCTTCTCGTGGCGATGATGGCGATAGTGACCATCTGCCAGAAGACCGGGATGTTCCAGTACCTGGCGATAAGGGCGGCCAAGGCGGCCAAGGGCGACCCCTGGATGATACTCGTCTCCTTATCCGTAGTCACGGCCTTGGTGTCAGCCCTTCTTGACAACGTAACGACGGTCCTTCTGACGGTCCCGATAACCTTCCTCTTGACCGACGAGCTCAAGATAGAGCCTTATCCGTTCCTTGTGGCCCAGATTATGTCCTCAAACATAGGCGGCACGGCGACCCTCATAGGCGACCCCCCGAACATAATGATAGGAAGCGCAGTGGGGCTTACCTTCATGGACTTTGTATTGAATGTCGGGCCGATAATCCCTCTGGTGCTGATAGGCATGATCGTTCCCATGAGGTTCATCTACGGCAGGAAGATGAAGGTGTCGGACGAGACCAGGAATAGGATAATGCAGTTCAACGAGAGCGAGGCTATTACCGACAGGGCGCTTCTGAAGAAATGCCTCGTCGTGCTGGCCGTCGTTATCGGGGCCTTCATCTTCCAGAAGCCTCTGCACCTGGAGGCCGCCACCATCGGGCTTTTCGGAGCGGCCGTGATGTTCCTTATAACCGGAGACGACCTCCATCATGTGATGGAGAAGGCGGAGTGGACTACCATATTCTTCTTCATGGGCCTTTTCGTCATAGTCCACAGCCTCGTGGAGGTCGGCCTGATAAAGTCGCTCGCCGAAAAGACCCTGGAGCTTACCGGGGGGGACATGAAAGTGACCGGCATGACGATACTCTGGGTCTCGGCCGTCGCTTCGGCATTCATCGACAACATCCCGTTCGTGGCCACCATGATACCCCTCATAAAGGGGATGGCCCCCGCCATGGGAGGCCCTGACGCCGTCATGCCGCTCTGGTGGGCTCTCTCTCTCGGGGCGTGCCTCGGCGGAAACGGCACCCTGATAGGCGCCTCGGCCAATGTCGTTGTTGCCGGCATGGCGCACAAGAACGGCCACGCGTTCAGCTTCATGAAGTTTACGCTGCTTGCGTTCCCGCTGATGCTCATCTCCATCGTCATCTCGGCGGTTTACATGTACCTTAGGTACTTCATGTATTAAAGAAAGAATGATGGCCTCTGCTGAGGCCTCCTTTTTGATATAATCTCTTTTTTAAGGAGAAAGACTATTATGAACGCTTCGAACATAATGACTACGGGGGTAGTGACCCTGAGGCGCACCAACACGATGCTCGACGCCATAAAACTCATCAGCGTAAAACAGATACGCCAGGTCCCGGTGGTGGATGAGAATAACAAGGTCATCGGCGTCATAACCCCGAGAAAACTCATGCAGGCGATATTGCCGCCCTATGTCGCGGACGGGACCATAGCCGATGTCAGGTTCGCCCCGGAGCTCCCGGAGTTCGTCGAGAAGATTGATTCGTTGGCATCCAAAAGCATAGATGATATACTCGACAGGGAGTTCGTGAGCGTGGGCCCGGAGACCCATTCGATGGAGGTTGCGGCCCTGTTCGTGAACGCCAAAAAACCTGTCGAGTCGATACTCGTCGTGGACGACGGGAAGAGGCTTCTGGGGATAATCTCCCCGTGGGATGTCTTTAAGAGACTGTGGGAATACTCGGGAAAGAAAAAATAGGGAAGACCGTCGGGGTGTATGCCCACATACCCTACTGCGTAAGCAAGTGCCCCTACTGCGATTTCAAGTCCGTCGTCTCAAAAGAGCTGCCCGAGAAAAGATATGCCGGATGCGTTTTAACCGAGCTCTCCTCCGTATTGCGTAAAGAGGGGGGCGAGTTGGCCTCAAGGCCCCTTGAGTCGCTCTACATCGGCGGAGGGACGCCTTCTCTTTTCTCTCCCCAAACCATAGACCTCCTCGTGCGCTCCGTCCGCTCTTCCTTCGCTCCGTTTAAAGATACAGAGATAACCCTTGAGGTGAACCCCGATACCGCGGACCCGGAGAGGCTCAGGGGGTACGCGGGTGCCGGGGTGAACCGCCTCTCCATCGGTTTCCAGTCGCTTATAGACTCCGAGCTTCGCGCCCTTGGCCGGACGCACTCGGCGGATAAGGCCTTGAGGTCTTTTGCCGCCGCCAGGTCGGCCGGCTTCACAAACATCGGCGTGGACCTTATCTACGGCGCGCCCGGCCAGAGCGTGGAGAGCTTCACGGACTCCCTTCAAAAGGTCATAGACCTCCGCCCGGAGCACATATCTCTATATAACCTTACGCTTGAGGAAGGCACCCCCTTTCACCGTTCGTATGTGACGGAAAAGGACCCCGCCTCCGTGCCCCTGCCTCCCGAGGAAGACGAGCTCAGGATGTACTGGAAGGCCACGGACCTCCTGGGCGGGGCGGGCTACGGACATTACGAGATCTCGAACTGGGCCCTGCCCGGACTCAGGAGCGTTCATAACAGCCGGTACTGGACCGGGGCCGACTATATAGGTCTGGGGTCCAGCGCCCACTCTTATCTCTCGGCCCCCGGCTGGGGCAGACGCTGGTGGAACGAGAGCGGCCCGTTGCAGTACATGAGGCGCATAGACGAGGGAGGAGAGGCGATGACCGCAAGCGAAACGCTGACCCGGGAGGAGGCGATGACCGAGGCGCTTCTTCTGGGCCTAAGGATGCTCGATAAGGGGATAGAGGGTACGCGGTTCAAGGCCCGTTTCGGGCTTTACCCGAAAGAGGCCTTCCGTGAATGGGCGGCGCTTGAAAGAGAGGGGCATCTGGTCTCCAGGGGCGAAGACCTGCTCTTAACCCCTGGAGGGGTGCTTGTCTCCAACGAGGTCTTCCTGAGGCTCAGGGGTTGAAGGGCGGAGGCGGGCTTCCTGAACAAAAACCGCGGCGGGAAGAGCGCGTTGAGGGGCGCGAGTGCCGATTTTTCTATTCTTGACAATGAATTGCACCATTGGTATCTTTTAATGTGGACTTTTTCAGAAGCGTCAGGGCTTGCAGCGTGCCTGAGCCTGCCTGAAAGAGATAAAAGGCATTTAAAAGGCTTGATATCATGAACATTTTCTCGGAACGCTCCAGACAGGTCCTGTACGCCATAGTCGAGGACTACATCAGGACCGCCGAGCCTGTGAGCTCGAAGGCCATAGCCACGAAGTACTCCCTCGGGGTAAGCCCTGCCACGATCCGTAACATCATGGCGGAGCTTGAGAGCGAAGGTTTCCTGAGCCAGCCCCACACCTCCGCCGGCAGGGTCCCCACGGACAAGAGCTTCCGTTTTTACCTCGACGGCTTAAGGAGCCTTGATGAGCCTCCCGAAGGCGACAAGGCGCTCCTTAAGAAGAGCTGCGAGCGGCCCAGCGCGGTAGAAGACATACTTACCGAGACCGCAAGGGCGCTCTCCACGCTTTCAAGCTGCGCCGGGCTGATGTTCATCCCCAGAAAAGACAGCTTCGTCATAAAGCACATAAACATGCTCCCGATGGACAAGACGAGCCTCATGGTAGTTATAGTCTCCACCCTCGGGATGGTCCAGACGCGCCTTATAAGGCTCGGCACGGATGTCGGAAAGCTCAACATAGAGAGGATATCGAATTACCTGAACTCTATCGGTGCTGGCCTTACGGTAAGGGACTTGAGGGCGCTGGTCGTGGAGGAGATGAAGAAGGTCAAAAACCTCTACGACGAGCTACTCTCCAACGCCTTAAAGCTCGGGGCGATGGCCCTTGACGAGGAAAGCGCCGGGGACGGCCTTTATGTCGAGGGGAGGGCCACCATGTTCGACCAGCCCGAGTTCAGGGACGACTTCGAGAGGATGAAAAAGCTCTTCTCGGCCTTCGAGGAGAAAAGCCTCCTGGTAAAGATACTCGACAAGAGCATGGAAGAAAACGGGATACACATATACATCGGCACCGAGTCGCTGGTAGAGGAGTTTGAAGGCCTGAGCTTCGTTACGGCCCCTTACGGGAGTAACGGTGAGATACTCGGGACCCTCGGCGTCATAGGGCCGGTGAGGATGAACTACTCCAAAATCATCCCCCTTGTAGATTATACCGCAGGCCTGCTGAGCAAGGTCTTTTAGCTCAAGACCTTGCAGCCGGTTTTCCCATTATAATCCGAGGACTTTCATGGAGGCGAAAAATAAGGCCTTGCGCCTTGCGGCCCGCGGACATATATTTAAAAAAATCAAAGAGGTGGCTGTGACGGTATGAAAGAGAACGACGAAGGACTTGATAACGATGAAGAACTCCCCGTGGAGCACGCTGAGCTCTTTGAGCCTCCGGAACAGGAGATAGCGAGGCTCCGCTCGGCCCTCGATATCAAGACAAAGGAAGCCGAGGAGAACTACAACAGGTTCTTAAGGGCGTGCGCGGACCTGGAGAACTACAGGAAGAGGTCTGAAAAAGAGAAGGCCGACGCCATCGGGTTCGCCAACGAGTCCATCCTCGAGGACGTGCTCCGCGCGGTCGACAACTTCGAGAGGGCGCTTTCGCACGCCAGCGGCGAAAACAGCGTGGAGCCGTTGAGAGAGGGCGTCAAGCTTACGCTCTCCCAGATGTACGCGACCCTGAAGAAGTACGGCCTTCAGGAGATAAAGTCCGTCGGGGAGAAGTTCGACCCGGCCCTGCACCACGCGATAAGCCACGAGGAGACGGACTCGGCCGACCCGGAGACCGTCGTCAGGGAGTTCCAGAAGGGGTACTTCCTTAAAGGGAGGCTGCTGCGTCCGGCCATGGTGGCCGTGGCGAAGAGACCCGAAGCGCACTGATAACGATGCCGGAAGAGTCCCTTCACGGGCCTTTCCGGATTTGCATCGGCAGGCCGGTTTTCAGGCGGCTTGCCGGAAAAGAGACTAAAGGCGGTTGATCCCTTATTATGGATGAGAAGGATTTTTACAGGCTCCTCGGAGTAGAGAGAGGGGCGTCGGACGATGAGATAAAGAAGGCCTACAGAAGGCTCGCTCAGGAACTTCACCCGGACAAGCACGCCGGGGACAGGGACAAGGAAGAGAAGTTCAAGCTCATAAACGAAGCCTACGAGACGCTTAAAGACCCGGATAAAAGGGCGCGCTACGACAGGTTCGGCCCGGCGGCCGGGCCGGGCCCCGGAGGGTACGGAGAGGCCGGGTTCGGCTCTGACTTCCAGGACCTCTTCGGAGAGGTCTTCTCCGACTTTTTCGGCGGCGGCAGAAGACGCCCTCAGGCTGAAAGGGGCGCGGACTTAAGGTACGACCTCGAGATAACATTCGAGGAGGCCGCCTTCGGCGCCGAAAAGACCGTCAAGATACCCAGGACCGTATCTTGCGAGACATGCTCCGGCTCGGGCGCCAGACCCGGCACCCAGCCCACGGTCTGCACGAATTGTAACGGCATGGGGCAGGTCCGCTTCCAGCAGGGCTTTTTCAGCATATCCAGGCCCTGCACGTCGTGCCGCGGAACCGGCAAGGTGATAAAGGACCCGTGCTCAGAGTGCAGGGGGGCCGGCAAGGTCCGGGCCACGAGCACGCTGACGGTAAAGATACCCAACGGGGTGGACACCGGCTCCAGGCTCCGCCTCACCGGCGAAGGCGAGTACGGGGAGAGAGGCGGCCCCCCGGGAGACCTATACATAGTGATGACGGTCCTGCCGCATCCGATATTCAAGAGAGAGAACGACGATATAATCTGCGAGGTCCCGATAAGCTTCTCGCAGGCGGCGCTGGGAGCCGAGCTCGAGGTCCCCACGCTCGATGGCCCTGTTAAGCTCAAGATACCGGCCGGCACTCAGTCCGGCAAGCTCTTCAGGCTCAAGGGCAAGGGGATAGCCTCGGTCCATACCGGCAGGCGCGGCGACTCACAGGTGATAGTCAGGGTGGAAACGCCTGCGAAACTCAACAAGAGACAGAAAGAGATCCTTGAGGAGTTCGCCAGCATAAGCGGCGAGGATACCAACCCCCAGAGGAAAAACTTCTTCTCCAAGGTCAAGGAAATATTCGAATGAAGATCAAGACTCTGGTCCTGGCCCTCGCGTTCGCATTCGTCTCAACGGCGTCATACGGTTTTTTCTGGTCTTCCCAGAAAGACCTCTTTACGATACTCGGCGACATCGAGACGAAAGGCGCCGACAATACCGTTGTCTCTGAGCTCGAGGGGTACATAGAGGACAACCCCCGGGGCGATCACACGGATGAGGCGCTTTTCAGGCTCGCCGGCATATACGCCGGCAAAAAGGATTACGGCAAGGCCCTCAAGGCCTACTCCGGGATCGTCGGGAACTTCCCGGATAGCCGCTACAGTCCCGAATCCCTCTACGAGATAGGGTCGCTGGAGTACAAGACCGGGCATCTCGATGAGGCCAAGGCCGCCCTGGACGCCGTCCAGTTCTCGGGTGAGGCGAGCGTGTCGACAAAGGCAAAGGCTGCCGTGCTCTTGAAAGAGATAAGCTCGGCCTCCTACGGGCTTGCGCCCAGGCTTGAAGCCCCGGCAATAGGGCTTCTTTTGCCGCTCAAAGGCCCTTACGCCCAGTTCGGCGAGGACGCCCTGCTCGGGGCGCTCATGGCCGCCGACGCGTTCGGCGATAAAAAGGGGGTCGTCGAGGTCGTAGTCAGGAATGTCGGTTCGGACCCGGCCTCCGTCGAGGCGGCGATAAACGACCTGGCCGACAACGGGAGGGTAGTGGGGCTTGTGGGCCCGCTACTGAGCGCCACGGCCTTCGAGGCTACAAGGTACGCTCACAACAGGAAGATCCCCATCATCACCCTCTCGCAGAAGGAGGGGTTGACCGACGGCGAGTATGTCTTCAGGAACTTTCTGACCCCGGCCTCCCAGGCCTCGGCCATGGCCGAGTACGCCTGCAAAACGCTCGGAAGGACCAGGACGGCGATACTCTATCCGCAGAACAACTACGGGAGCGAGCTCGCGAAGCTCTTTGAAAACGAGGTGAAGGCCCTGGGCTGCGAGGTCGTGAAGACGGCCTCCTACCCGAAGTCCACGAACGACTTTACCGACCATATGAAGCGCCTTTTCGGCATCCAGGTAAAGGAGAGGATGGAGGGGAGGAGAAAGATAAAGGAGTACACCTCGACGGTGGAGATCGACTCGCTCTTTATCCCGGACTCGTCGGACTCGGTCGGGCTTATCGCTCCGTATCTCGATTTTTACAACATAAAGGGCGTGCAGCTCCTCGGTTCCAACGCCTGGAACTCGAAAAAGCTCGTTGAGCTCGCCGGAAAGAACGTAGAGGGCGCGGTCTTCGTGGACGGGTTCTTCATCGGGAGCAAAAGGCCGGAGACAGGGGAGTTTGTCGCGCGCTTCAACTCTACCTTCGGCCGTGATCCGGGGCTCATCGAGGCGCAGGCCTACGACGCCGCCTACGCCCTGATAGCCGCCGGGAGGAGCGGGAGCGCCGGGTTTGACAGGGAGGCCGTGAAGACCGCTTTGAAGTCGCTCAAGGGCCTCAACGGGGCCACCGGCCCGCTTGCCTTCAGCGAACGGGGGGAGGCCGTGAAGAAGCTCTTTATCCTCACCGTGAAAAACGGCAGGATCGCGGAGGCCGTGGTCGAATGAACCCTCCACGGGCTTAAAACCCCCGGGTTTTCAGAACGCTAAGAATAAAATAAAGACAAAAGAGGTACGCGATGGGGTTGACTCATGTTGACGAGGGCGGAAAAGCCCGGATGGTCGATGTAGGGGGCAAGGCGGTGACCGAAAGGGTCGCGGTGGCCAGGGGCAGGGTGCTCATGAAAAAAGAGACCCTTGAGCTGATACTCGCCAACGAGGTCAAAAAAGGCGATGTGCTCGGCGTGGCGCGCGTGGCGGGGATCATGGCCGCGAAAAAGACCTCGGATCTCATCCCGCTCTGCCATCCCCTGAACATCACCAGCGTAGAGGTCGAGTTCGAAACGCTCAAGGACCCCTCCGGCATAGACATCACGGCCACGGCCAGGGTTGCGTCGCAGACAGGGGTCGAGATGGAGGCCCTGACGGCCGTCTCCGTGGCGGCCCTGACAGTCTACGACATGTGCAAGGCCGCCGACAAGGGGATGACGCTTACGGATATAAGGCTTGTAAAGAAGACCGGGGGCAAAAGCGGGACATTTACGCGGGAGTGAGCCTTGAGCTGTCAGGTGAACTTTATTGTTTACATAAAATGTGTTTTTCGGTTATACTTTCAGATTATGAAGAAAGAAAGTCTCGAGCATTTCAGGATATTGCTTAACGGCAAGCTGGAAGAGTTACTGAGCGGCGCCGAGAAGGCCGTAAACGGCATGAGCGAGTCGAAGGACGACAACTTTCCGGACCCGACCGACAGGGCCTCGTATGAGACCGACACGAACTTTTTGCTCAGGGTCAAGGACCGGGAAAGAAAACTGATCTCCAAGATAAGCGAGGCCATACAGCGGATAGACGACGGTTCCTACGGGGTCTGCGAGCTGTGCGGCGAGGAAATATCGGAAAAAAGGCTTGAGGTCAGGCCGGTCACTACCTGCTGCATCGAATGCAAAAAGGAAGAGGAAGAGCAGGAAAAGGTGCGTAACGCCTGACCGGCACGGTCCGCCTCACTCCGTTCATGCCCCGATAGGTCCCTCAGGCTGTCTTTGCAGGACTTCCCCATACTCATTTCCAGGAAGGTGAATAATGCCTGAATTAAGGAAAGACCCCATAGTCGGAAGGTGGGTCATCATTTCCACGGAGCGAGGCAAGCGCCCCTCCGAGTTCGAGTTCTCGCAGCCGCCCTTGAAGGTCGGCTTCTGCCCGTTCTGCCCCGGCAACGAAAACAAGACCCCATCTGAGATACTCGCCTACCGTAAAAACGGCGGAGTGCCAAACTCATCGGGCTGGCACATCCGCGTGGTCCCCAACAAGTACCCCGCCCTGAAGGTCGAGGGGGAGCTTAACAGGGAAGGCGACGGCGTCTACGACAAGATGAACGGGATAGGCGCGCACGAGGTGATAATCGAGTCCCCGAACCACAAAGAGACATTGTCGAACATACCGCCGAGACAGTTCGAGGAGGTCCTCTGGGCGTTCCGCGACAGGATCATCGACCTCAAGAAGGACACGAGGCTCCGCTACATACTCGTCTTCAAGAACCACGGCGAGGCCGCCGGCGCCACTCTCGAACACACGCACTCGCAGCTTATAGCCCTTCCGATCATCCCCAAGAGGGTCGCCGAGGAATTGGACGGCGCGCTTGAGTACTACAACTTCAAGGAACGGTGCATATTCTGCGACATCATCCGCCAGGAGATCATGCAGGGCGCCAGGGTCGTGGCCGAGAACAGGGACTTCATAGCCGTAACGCCTTACGCCCCGAAGTCCCCATTCGAGATATGGCTGCTGCCGAAGGTCCACGAGAGCAACTTCGAGAACTGCCAGAAGCACCACTACGAAAACCTCTCCACTATCTTTTCCGACGTATTGAAGAGGATGGATAAGGTGCTCAACTATCCGCCCTATAACTTCATCCTTCATGCCGCGCCCATAAGGGACGGGGCCACCCAGTTCTATCACTGGCACTTCGAGATAATGCCGAAGCTGACCAAGGTGGCCGGGTTCGAATGGGGCTCGGGGTTCTACATAAACCCGACCCCGCCGGAAGAAGCCGCTAAATTCCTCAGGGACGCAAAGGTGTAGCACGGTTTCAGCGGCCTCTATCGGTTCATGTAACGACTCCGTCTCACGCAGTCGGAGCTTTGCCATGGAATATGATATAATAAAAGAGGTCGCTCAACTGGCGTCATCAGGACCGGACTTCGGCGCTGGCCTTAAGAGGGCCGCCGGGGTGATCCTTGAGGCGTCCCGGTTCGACCAGTGCGCCGTGTACATCTGGGATGAGGAAAAACGGAATTTTTTCCTGAAGGCGTCAGCCGGCGCGGGCGCCATGGCCGAGAGTTACGGCGAGTCCGAAGGCATCCCGGGCAGGGTCAAAGAAACGATGGCCCCCGTTGCCTTCACAGGGACCGTGCCCGGCGGGCGTACCGACCCCGGGCTTGCGGGGTTCGGATACGCTTACGCGCTCCCCATGAATCTCCAGGGATCGTTTTACGGGGTGCTGTATCTGAAATCTAAAGAGGCCGGAAAGAAACCCGGCTTCAAGAGGGACGCGGAGCTGGCCGCACTGCTTCTGGCTCTGGTGATAAGGTCCCGTAACGCCGAGGTCCGGTACTCGGAGGCCCTCGCCAGGCTCGGCGAGGCTCAGGAGTGGATCGAGAGGACGGAAAAGCTCATGGCGCTTGTGGACATGACTTCGTCTCTGGCGCACGAGATAAAAAACCCGCTTGTAAGCATAGGCGGCCATGCGGCGAAGCTTAAAAGGCACATCGGGACCGGCTCCGACGCCTTGCCGTATGTCGAACAGATGCTCCATGAGGTAAAGAGGGTCGAGAGGCTCATCGACGGCATCATGAGGTTTTTCGGGGACAGCGGCTCGGACAGGCGCCCCGACGACATCAACGAGATACTCAAGTCCGCTGTCAAGTTCTTCGATGACGACTTCAGGGCCGGCAATATAAAGCTGGTCATGGACCTTTATCACGGCAGGCTCCCGGTCAACGCCGACAGGGAGCAGCTGACGATTGCTTTTGACAACCTGATAGCCAATGCGATACAGTCCATGAAAAACGGCGGCACGCTCACCTTGACGACCGGCGTTTCTGCCGGCTCGGTATCCGTAAGGGTCTCGGACAGCGGGGGTGGCATTGACCCCGCCAATATCGGCAACATATTCAATCCTTTCTTCACGACGAAAAAGAACGGCACCGGGCTTGGTCTTCCCATAGCGAACTCTATAATGCACAGACACAGCGGGGTTATAGAGGTGGAGAACGAAGAAGGCGTCGGAGTTACTTTCGTACTCAAGCTGCCGCTCGCCGGGTAAAAAATAAAGACAGCCGCATTCCCCCCGCAGTCCGGATTTGTCGGGGTCTGTCCGGCAGTCACCGTAACGGAGCTCTGCATGAAAAAACGGATTCTGGTAGTAGACGACGAGGAAGGGCTCAGGCTTCTTTACAAGGAGGAGCTTGAAGACGAAGGCTGGGAGGTGGAGCTGGCCTCTTCCGGCGAGGAGTCCATAGAAAAGCTCGAAGGCGGCAACATAGATCTCGTGCTCCTTGACATCAAGATGCCCGGGATGGACGGCGTAGAGGTGTTAAGAAGGGTGAAGGAGAGGTGGAAGGACCTCCCGGTCATCCTCTGTACGGCGTACCCGCACTACAAGCACGACTTCGGCACATGGGCGTCCGACGCGTATGTGACGAAGTCTTCCGACTTGACCGAACTCAAACAGACGGTAAGGGACATACTCGGCAAAAAACAATGATACTGCTTACAGGCGGGACAGGTTTCGTCGGAGGGCATCTTGTAGATGAACTTCTGAAAGACTCGCTCAAGATAAGATGCCTTGTAAGAGATCCGGAAAAGGCCGCCCGGCTTGCCGGGGCCGGCTGCGAACTTGTCCGCGGCGATATCCTCGACCCCGCCTCTATCCTTAACGCGATAACCCCCGAAATAGACACCGTAATACACCTCGTAGGCATCCTCGCCGAGTCCAAGGGCTCTACCTTCAGGTCAGTCCACGCCGAGGGGACCCGTAATGTCGTGGCCTCCTGCATAGTAAAAGGCGTGAAAAAGTTTCTCCACATGAGCGCCCTGGGGACAAGGTCCGGCGCCAGGAGCGAGTACCACAAGACCAAGTGGGAGGCCGAGGAGACAGTGAGGGCGTCGGGGCTCGACTACACCATATTCAGGCCGTCGGTCATATTCGGCCCCGGGGACGCCTTCACGAACGTATTCGCAAGGATCATGAGGTTCTCGCCAGTGGTGTTCATACCCGGCGACGGGAAGTCGATGATGCAGCCGGTCTTCGTAAAGGATGTCGTGAGGGCCTTCGCGGGGGCGTTGAAGAGCCCGCCCGCCTCGGGCCGCGTCTATGAGCTGGCCGGCCCGGACACATACACCTTCGATTCGATTATCGATAGAATTGCGTTCGTGCTCGGCAAGAAACGCTACAAGGTGCACATACCGATGTCCGTCATGCGCCTCAACGCTGCCGTGGCCGAGAAGATACTGACGAAGCCGCCGGTCTCAAGGGACGCCCTCATAATGCTCGAAGAGGACAATGTGACGAAGCGAAGGGACCTTGAGGATGCCTTCGGCATCAGGCCCACCCTTTTTATCGACGGCATGAGAAGTTACCTCGGATGACTTAGACCCTTCAGCGACCCGTACTGAAATAATCTCTTGCGATTGCGGCCTTTTTTTGATAATTATAGACGGTTAACTTTTTAAATTCCGTGGGGGGTTAGCTCAGATGGGAGAGCGGCACGTTCGCAACGTGCAGGCCACCGGTTCGATCCCGGTACCCTCCACCAGTAAATTCAAGGGGCCGGCTCTTAAGAGCCGGCCCCTTTTTTTAACCGCTTTATAAACGGAAAAGGCCGCCTGTATGTGTTCCGTTCATTTTTCAAAGGGTTACGAGAGACCTCGTAACCCTTTTTTTCTCCGGGCGGGTGATTGAAGGCCGGAGGCCGTTTTTAAGCGGAATCTCCTAAAAGAAGTCACGGATATTTCGCTTCCTGTCATGCAAGACGGGTTTTTATGGCAAAAAATAATTGAAGAAATAACGATGCCGGGGCGTCTGGTCTTACGGCAAAGCGTCAGGGCCGTCGAGAGTGAAACCCCCCGGGTTTCATGTTATACTGTCAAAAACAATGGACCTGCCCATGCTTTCAAGGATACCTACATTTTTTCTCATAATCCAGGCACTTTCAGTCTTTCTGCACCTTCTCCTGTACCTCTCCGTCATCCGTTTTTTTTCAGTCGCCTCCAGAAGAGGGAGGGGGGTCCTGTTCATCGTACTCTTCTTCATGTCACTGAGCTTTTTCTCCTCAATAATACTTGTGCGCGCCTACGATGGCCTCTTAACCGATCTCTTTTACGCCGTCTCTGCTCTCTGGGCAGGGGTTTTGATAAACCTGCTTCTGGCCGCCGCGCTCGGGTGGGCGCTGTTGCTGGCCTGCCGGGTTGCCGGTTACAGGGTGAGGATGCCGGTGGTCGCGGTCTTTCTCTTCGCCTCAGCCGCCGCGTATTCGGCCTACGGCGTATGGAACGCGTTCCATCCCGTCATTAAAAATATCGAGGTCGAGATAAAGGGGCTTCCGGCAGGGTGGAAAGGCAAGACCGTCGTGCAGGTCTCGGACCTGCATCTGGGCGTGATAAACAGGGCGGGCTTCCTGGAGGATGTCGTAGAGCGGGTAAACTCCCTTGAGCCCCACGCGGTCTTCATCACCGGGGACCTCTTCGACGGGATGGACGGCGACCTGAGTTCGTTCGTCGGGCCCCTTAACGGGCTGCGGGCGGCAAAAGGGGTCTTTTTCGTCACCGGCAACCATGAGAATTTTTTGGGGCTCGAACGGGTCTTTTCCACACTCGAAAGGACAAGCGTACAGGTCCTTGACGACGCGGCAGTACGAATAGACGGGTTGCAGATAATCGGCGTCTCTTATCCGCCGCCGGGGAGGAAAAGGGATGTGATGAAGGTGATCCGGTCGAGTAAGGATTTCAGTAAAGACCTGCCGGGGATACTCCTGTACCATATGCCGGCGAGCATCGACCAGACCGGCGACAACCCCTCGGAGCAGCGCACAAGGACATACTTTTCGCCCCGGACGGATTTTACGGCCGCCAAAGAGCTTGGGATCGGCCTGCAGCTCTCGGGGCACATGCACAGAGGCCAAATCTTCCCTTTAGGGTATCTTACGGCCCGGCTTTATAAGGGATATGATTACGGCTTGCACAGTCTGGGCGATTTTTCGATCTACACGACATGCGGGACAGGCACATGGGGCCCCCCGATGAGGACGGGCAATACGCCGGAGATAGTGGCCGTCAGGTTGAGATGACCCGTGGCCCTCTCGCAGGATGCGTCTTTTCCCGCGGGCCAGCTTAAAACGCCAAACGGACCGGCAGAGGGAACCGGCGGAACAGGGCGCAAAACCCTCCGTCACGCCGGAGTCTGCCACAGAAGGCGTTATTCCCCTGAAGACGGTGCACGGACTTCAGCCGCTCTTACGCCGAGGCGGACTCTTCCGTGGACTTGAAAAAAACGTCGATGGCGCTTCTGATGGCAGCCGCGTCTTCCTTCTTCTCCGAGCGTAATATGTTGAGGAGCCTGTTCACATATTGTATCTCCTCGGTGTTCATCACC
>JACRCJ010000030.1 GCA_016219075.1 Deltaproteobacteria bacterium
CGAAGGCAAGGCGGACATGACCGAGAGGGTCGAGGTGACCGGAGAGGACGAGATCGGCTACCTTGCGACGGCGTTTAACAACATGCTTGACACCCTGGAAAAGCGGGCGGAAGAGAACAAGAAGCTCTTCGACCTCGTCACAAAGAGCAAAGAGGAGTGGGTCGCCACATTCGACGCCATCCAGGACCTGATCTCCATCCATGACAGGGACTACACTATCTTAAAGATAAACAAGGCGCTCGCCAAAAAGTTCAACAAGCTGCCGGAAGACCTGATAGGAAAGAAGTGCCACGAGGTCTTTCACTGCAAAAACGAGCCTGACCCCGACTGCCCCCACTCCAAGACCCTCAGGACCTCCGAGGTCGCGTCGGCCGATGTGGACGACATGCCCTTCGACGGCGTCTACAAGGTCACGACATTCCCCGTCTTTAACGAGTCGGGCACGGTCTGGGCGAGCGTGCATGTCGCCAGGGACATCACCCAGGAGAGGTTTTTAAGGGAGCAGCTCCTGCACGCCGAGAAGTTGAGCAGCCTCGGAAAGCTCGTGGCGGGCATAGCGCACGAGCTCAACAACCCCCTGATGGGCATCATGGGTTTCAGCCAGATACTCATGGACTCGCCCGGCGACAAAAAACTCGACGATGTAAAGGACAAGCTGAGAAAGATCTACCACGAGAGCCTGAGGACCGCCAAGATAGTCCAGAACCTCCTTACATTCGCCAGGGCCAGGAAGGCCGAGCGGGACTACAACAGCGTAAACGAGATACTGAGGCACACGATAGAGCTCAGGGAGTACTCCCTCAAGGCCAACAACATCCAGGTGGCGTTAAAGCTCCAGGAGGACCTCCCGAGGACCATGGTGGACCTCTTCCAGCTCCAGCAGGTCTTCATAAACATCATCAACAACGCCGAAGACGCCATGGTCGCCAGAAAAGGCGGCGGCAGGCTCGAGATAAAGACCCGGAAGTTCAGGAGGAGGATAGAGATAACCTTCAAGGACGACGGCCCGGGCGTGCCCAAGGAGATCGTCCACAAGGTCTTCGACCCGTTCTTCACCACAAAGGACGTCGGCAAGGGCACGGGCCTCGGGCTTTCAATATCTCACGGCATAATAACCGAGCACGGCGGCACCATCGACATCCTGGAGCATAACGGGGAAGGGGCCGTGGTGGTGATATGCCTTCCGATAGTCGAAAAGGAGCAGTGGGCGGCGGTAAGGCAGGCCGTCGAGAGCGACAGGGCCTCGAAAAAGAACATCGCGGGCTTGAGGGCCCTTGTCGTTGACGACGAGAAGTCCATAAGGGAGGCCCTGCAGGACCTCCTGATGAGAGAGGGGCTCAAGGTGGAGGTGGCTCAAGACGGACAGGAGGCCCTCGACGCGCTCGACGCCAGGAAGTTCTCGCTCCTCATAACCGACGTAAAGATGCCGGGCGTTGGCGGCATGGAGCTTTACAGGACGGTCCTTAAGAAGCACGAACACCTGAAGGACAGGACGATCATACTCACCGGCGATGTCTTCAGCCAGGACATCAAGGAGTTCATCTCCGAGACCGGGTGTCCGCACATGTTGAAGCCCTTTGAGCCCAAGGAGCTTATGAAGGTCATAAGGCAGGTGCTCTCATAGACCGGCCGTTACGCCTTTTCAAGCCTTTCGTACCCGGCGGTTTCCCGGGGCGGCCGGTCAGGGCGGCCACTGGCCGGGCCCGCTTCCAATCCGCGGAACTTCTGCTATAATGTCAAGACCGTGAAAGTATCTGTCGTAATACCCGCTCTTAACGAGGAGGATAACCTGAGGGATGCTTTGTCTTCCGTCGGCCGGTGTCACGAGGTGATAGTCGCGGACGGCTCCAGCGCTGACTCGACGCGCTCCGTAGCCTCCTCCCTCGGCGCAACAGTCATAACCGGACCCGCCGGAAGGGGGCTCCAGATGGACTCCGGGGCCGGGGCGGCCACAGGGGATGTGCTTCTCTTCCTCCACGCCGACACGCGGCTGCCCCGGGGGTGGCTTGAGGATGTTGAAAAGGCGGTCTCCGAAGGCTATGTGGCCGGGGCCTTCAGCCTGTCCATAGGTTCCGGGGGGGCGTGGATGAGGGTCGTCGAGAGGGTCGCCAACCTGAGGTCCGGGTTCGGCCTCATCTACGGCGACCAGGCGATATTCGCCACGAGAAAGAGTTTCTTCGAGGCTGGCGGTTTCAACAAACTCCCCTTGATGGAAGATGTCGATTGTGTTAAGAGGTTAAGGAAACTCGGACCCGTGGCGGTGCTCGAAAAACGCGTCGTCACTTCCGCGAGGAGATGGGCCGCGAAAGGCCGCTTCAGGAACACGCTTAAGAACTGGCTGACGCTTTTACTCTACTTCGCGGGAGTCGCCCCCGAGAGGCTCTACGCGATGTATTACAAAAAATAGCCGCCCCCCCGTTTTTTTTACGGCTTCCGGGTCTGTGGCTTTTTTTAACGCTATTACCGAAAGGAGACGATATGGAATTCAAAACTGTTGCGAGCCTCTATGACTCACTGAAAGGCGCCGTCTCAGGACCCGGCGCCGGAGCAAAGGTCCTTGACGAGAAGGTCTTGAGGGGTCCGGCGATCGATAACATCATATATAACGCCGTCTTCAACCCGGACAAAGAGGTACTTGAGGAGTCGAGAAGGCTCATAAAGTCCCTCGCCGGTTCCCTCGGCATAAGGTCGGCTTCGATCCACAACCTCTACGAGGCTATGGGAAGGGGCGAGTGCGGCGGGTTCACGGTCCCGGCCGTAAACATCAGGGGGCTCACATACGACGCATCGAGGGCGTTTTTCAGGTCAGCCATCAAGAACAAGGCGGGCGCCTTCATATTCGAGATAGCCAAGAGCGAGATAGGCTACACCGAGCAGAGACCCGCCGAGTACGCCGCGTGCATCCTCGCCGCGGCGATAAAAGAGGGCTTCAGGGGGCCGGTCTTCATACAGGGAGACCACTTCCAGGTAAACGCCAGGAACTACGCCAAGGACAAGGCTTCCGAGATAGCTGTCCTCAAAAAGCTCATAAAGGAGGCCCTTGACGCCGAGTTCTACAATATCGACATAGACTCTTCGACCGTGGTAGACCTCACTCAGCCCGATGTGACCGGGGAGCAGAGGCCCAACTTCGAGACAACGGCCGTCCTTACCGAGTACATAAGGGCCAACGAGCCCAGAGGAGTGACCGTATCGGTCGGAGGGGAGATAGGCGAGGTAGGCGGGAAGAACTCCACCGAGGAGGAGCTCCGGGCGTTCATGGACGGGTTTTTAAAGAAGCTCCCCAAGGGGATGAAGGGCATCAGCAAGATAAGCATCCAGACCGGGACCTCGCACGGCGGGGTGGTGCTGCCGGACGGGTCCATAGCCAAGGTCAAGGTCGACTTCGACACCATCGAGAAGCTCTCGAACGTCGCCAGGGAATACGGCATGGCCGGGGCCGTACAGCACGGCGCCTCGACACTGCCGGACGACGCCTTCCACATCTTTAAAGAGAGGGCCGCAGCCGAGGTCCACCTCGCCACGGGCTTCCAGAACATGATATACGACAGCCCGTCGTTCCCGGAAGACCTCAAAAAAGAGATAAACGCGCACCTCCTGAAGGCGCACGCCGATGAGAGAAAATCGACCGACACCGAGGAGCAGTTCATATACAAGACCCGGAAGAAGGGCTTCGGCCCGTTCAAGCACAAGATATGGACCCTGCCCGAAGAGAGGCGTAAAAAGATCGGAGCCGAGCTTGAGGCCCGTTTCGACCTCTATTTCGACAAATTGAACGCGAAGAACACGGCCGGGCCCGTAAAGAAGTTCGTCGGATAGCGGTTAATGAACCCTCCATAGGCTTAAAAACCCAGGGGTTTTCAGAATTTTAAAAATGAACCTCCCCGGGGTCTTGACGACCCTGAATAATGAACCTCCCCGTAGCTTTTCTCCGGGGTATCTGAAAACAACCCATGTTATTAGATATTTTGTATTGTTTTTAACAAAACACCAGGGGCATTGCGTAGCGAGCATGAAGGAGAGCGAGCGAGCAAGCCTCTGTATTTATTGCGCGCGAGCTTGCAAGCGACGAGCAATAGCCCCGAGGCGCGCACCAGCGCGCAAAAAGGCCTAATGTATTGCGCAGCAAGCTGCGGGGTATTAGACCCTAAGAGAAAATAAACAAAACAGATGAAAGATCCCGGCGGTTATGCTATAATTATGAAATTATGCGAAAGGAGCAGTCCGTAATATGATAGCGGCAACGCAGCTAAGGGTGGGGATGACGATCCTCTTTAACAACGAGCCTTACAGGGTGGTGACGGTCCAGCACATAACGCCCGGCAACTGGCGGGGGATGGTGCAGACCAAACTCAAGCACCTGAAGACCGGCTCCACCGTAGAGAACAGGTTCCGCTCCGAGGACAAGCTTGAAAAGGCGCACCTCGAGCAGCACGAGATGGAGTACCTCTACAGCGACGGCGCCGAGTACCACTTCATGAACAGCGAGACCTACGAGCAGGTTGCGCTCTCGGCCGAGGTCCTCGGGGACAATGTCTACTTCCTCATCCCCAACATAAAGATCATGGTCGAGTATTACAACGAGGCCCCTGTCGGCATAGAGCCGCCTAAGGTCGTCGAGCTCAAGATCACGGATACCGCCCCGAACATGAAGGGCGCAACCGTCACATCTTCACAGAAACCCGCCACCCTCGAAACAGGGCTCGTCGTCAATGTCCCTCCGTTCATAGAGACCGGCGAGACGATAAGGATCGATACCACGGAATGCAAGTACCTGGAGAGGGCGAAGGGTTAAAGCCCGCCCGCTGAGGCCGTTCTGCTCCCCGGACTTCAGCCATTCGGTTTTAAGACCAAAAAAAACAGCGAGGCCCGTCCCCCTTCGGGGGACGGGCCTTTTTATTTTACTTTAGGATACATACCATCCGCGCTTTGCAAAAGGCCTTTTTGCGCGCTGCCGCGCGCCTCGGGGCGATTGCTACTCGCTACGAGCTCGCAATAAATACAGAAGCTTGCTCGCTCACTCTCCCTTATTGCGGGTTCAGGGTTGCACCCTGAACCCTAAAATTCGTTTGCCAAAAAAGGACGATGCCTTCAATAAGGATTCCAAAAGAGGCTGTTTCCGGGTTCTACTATCTCACGCTCACGGTGCGTAACTGGTACTGCGTTCTCGACAGGCACAACCGCTTCGATATACTTGGCGATGCCTTGAGATACTGTAAAGACCGCAAGGGCCTCAACCTTTACGCCTATGTATTCATGCTGAACCACATACACCTCGTGGTCTCTTCCCCTGACACAATCGGCTTCGTGAGGGATTTCAAGAGGCATACGACAAAGGAATTGTTAAGCAACATAGTCGCAACCGAGCCGGAAGTCCTGAAACTCTTCGAGGCAGAAGGGGGAGGGCATGAG
>JACRCJ010000260.1 GCA_016219075.1 Deltaproteobacteria bacterium
ATAAATACAGAGGCTTGCTCGCTCGCTCTCCTTTATGCTCGCTACGCAATGCCCCTGGTGTTTTGTTAAAAACAATACAAAACATCTAATAACATAGGTTGTTTTCAGATACTCCGGAGCTTGCTCCGGGGAGGTTCATTTGCCACTCCTTGCCCCAACGCTAACGCGACGGGACTGCGGAGTGGCACGCCCATTCAAGCGGCGTACCGGGACCGGCCCGCTTGCCAACGCCGGGGATTTGTGATAGGTTTCTGTGATGACTATGGTAAGGGCGCATCTCATAATAGAGGGGCTCGTACAGGGGGTCTTCTTCAGGGCCGCGACCGAGGACGTCGCCAGGAGACACGGCCTCTGCGGATGGGTCAAAAACAACCCGGACGGGACCGTCGAGGCGGTCGTCGAGGGCCCGGAAGAAGAGGTTAAAAAACTTATCGGCTGGTGCCGCATAGGGCCTCCGAGGGCGCGGGTCGATAAAGTCGACGTCCGCTGGGAAGATTACAAGAACGAGTTCGACGACTTTCAGGCGGTCACGCGCCACAGCAGCTATTGAGAGGAGACCCGTTTTGAAAAAACTATTGAGCCTCGCCGTAGCGCTTCTTCTAACGCTCGGCCTCGGGTGCGCGCACTCCGGGAAAGACACCAAATTGAGACTTTACCCCGACAAGGACGAAAAGGGGCTGTACGGCTATCACAATGTCGCGGGCACCGGCGTCCTTGAGAACAGAGACTACAGCATCTCGGTCAAACAGGTGCGCGAAGGCTCGGAGCTGGGCCAGCCTAAACTTGTCAACGACCTTATAAAAAGGGAGTATGTAGTCCTCAGGATAGAGATAGAGAACCGCTCGGGAAAGAAGATGATCTTCAACCCGGTACACACGGCGCTTACAACCGACGCCTTCGACTACAAAAAACCCCTTGAGTACACCGACTTCTATGAGCTCTCCTCCGGGAAAAACGACAGTGTCAGGGAGAGAGAGGCGCAGGCGATGAAGGGGCGATTCTACGACCTCACGCTCACGCTTATGTCCGGGGACAAGACCTCCAGGGTGCTCATATTCCCGCCCCTCTCCAAAAACAGCGAGAAGGCGGACCTCCTGATCAAGGACCTGTATGTCGGGACCGACACCACGGAGCTGTACTTCCCCTTTGTCCTGAAGGCGGAGTGAGGCCGGGGGGCGCCCCCGCTACCGCGTATACTCTTTTATTTTCTCCTTCGTCTTTTCAAATGTCTCATCGACAGTCTTTTTGGCGTCCTTGGCCCTCTTTTTCACGATCTTGCCAGTTTTCTTGGTCGAATCTTTTATCTGCTCTCCATACTTTTCAAGCCTCTCTCCGGCCGCCTCGGTCCCGGCTCCGAAGGACCGCATGTACCCGGGGCCTCCGGAGTAAAAAAAGACCGCCAATAAGACCATCCCGGCCACACCGCCAAAAAAAAGCTTCACCATCTCTCCTCCGTCTCTGTGCGTTCCTCTTTATTTTTTAAGGCCCTCTTTTATCCTCAACGCCTCTCTGTAGACATCGCTTCTGGGCAGGCCGAACTCAAGGGCCACGGCCTTGACGGCGTCCTTGAGATGAAAACCCTCTGCCAGAAGCTTCTTCAACTCGTCCTCGCACGAAGTCCCGGGGCCAAGTTCACCGGTCCTTATGACGAGCGTCACCTCTCCCTTTATCTCCCTGTCGGCGAGCGCTTCCCTTATCACGCTTACGCGCCCGCGAAGGACCTCCTCGTGGAGCTTTGTCATCTCGCGGCCCACGACCGCCTCCACATCCCCGACGACCTCGATTATGGAATCGAGCGTCTCTTTAAGCCTCCTCGGGGAGTCGTACAGGACGAAGGTATGCTGAGGGACCTTCATCTCAAGGATGAACTTTCTCTTCTCGGCGCCGCCGTGGGGCAGGAACCCCATGAAGGTGAACCGGTCGAGCGCGAAGCCGGAGACGCTTAATACCGAGATAAGGGCCGAGGGGCCGGGGATGGCCACGACCTCGATGCCGTTCTCGACCGCCGCCTTTGTGAGCCTGTAGCCGGGGTCCGAGATCCCCGGGGTCCCGGCGTCCGAGACCAGCGCCACTGAAGCCCCGCTCTTCATCTTTTCAGTCAGGAAAGGGGCCTTCTCTTTTTCGTTATGCTCGTGGTAGCTCGTGACCGGGGTCGTTATCCCGTAGTGGTTCAGAAGTTTTTTTGTCTGCCTCGTGTCCTCGGCCGCTATGAGCGAGACCTCCTTGAGAATACGGAGCGCCCTCAGGGTCATGTCCTCGAGGTTCCCGATGGGGGTTGCGACGATATAGAGCGAACCGGTCTTCATAACTGGCCTATGGCTACTTCTAAAAATTGTTCTTTTTCCTGATCTCTGCGTCAGGGCGAAAATAAAAATGCTCACATATTCTCATATATGCTGCGCTTTTTATTTCCTCCCTTCCTTGACCTCAGAAAAAATATCTAATTTTTAGAGGCAGCCCTATTTCTTTCTCTCAAATACGAGCGCGGCAAGGAATGTAAAGATCACCGAAAAGACCGCCACGAACGCGACATCGACATACATCGGGATCTCCGCCGCGAGCCTTCCGCCGGAGGGAAGGAGCACATGCTTGAACGAGTCCACGCCGTAGCAGAGCGGGTTTATGTAGGTGAAGACCTTTATGACCGGGGGCAGTGATCCCACGGGATAGAGCGCCCCGCTCAAAAAGAACATCGGCAGCACTATGAAGTTCATGATGACGTTGAAGCCCTCAAGCGAACTCAGGAACGACGCCACGAAGAGCCCCAGGGCCGTTATCGAAAGCGCCACCAGGAACATAAGGAGTATCATGGCCGCGAAGCCCTGGAAAGACAGCGGGAGGCCCAGAAATGGCGCCACGAACAGGAGCGCCACGCCCTGCAGCACCGAAAGGGTGGTGCCCGAGAGAAGCTTGCCGAAGACTATCGTGACCCTTGACACCGGGGAGACCAGCATCTCTCTTAAGAACCCGAACTCCCTGTCCCAGACTACCGAGATCGTCGAAAAGATGGAGCTGAAGAGTATGGTCATGCCGACTATCCCCGGCAGTATGAACTGGATGTAGTTGGCCCCGGAGCCGATGTCTATGAGCCTTGTAAAACCGGAGCCGACGATAAAGAGCCATATGAGGGGCCGGGCCAGCGTGACGACCAGACGCCCCTTCTGGCGGAAGAACCGCTTGAACTCTCTCAATACTATGACATATATGGCTTTGTAGGATAGCACCGTTTTGATTTTCCGCCTCTTATTCCACTAACCCCTCATTCTTGCGCCCGGGCCGTCCTCCCGGATCTCTCTTCCGGTGAGGTTTATGAAGACGTCCTCAAGGCTCGGCTTCTTCAGGTTCACCGAGAGCACCTCGGTGGTGAGCCGCTCGAACAATCTGGGGATGAACTTCTCCCCTCCCTCCACGAGGAGCGACAGGCCCGCGTCGGTCACCTTGGCGTTGAGCCCGAACTTCTCCTGTATCTCAAGGCGCGCCAACTCGTCGGACGCGGTCTTTATGTAGATGGTGTCGCCCTTCAAAGACCTCTTGAGCTCATCGGGCCTTGCAAGCGCTATGATCTTCCCGCCGTCGATTATCGCGATGCGGTCGCAGACCTCGGCCTCCTGCATGTAGTGCGTGGTCATGAAGACCGTGTGCCCTACGGTCTTTTTAAGCTTGTGGATGAACTCCCAGACATGGCTTCTGGTCTGCGGGTCAAGCCCGAGAGTTGGCTCGTCGAGGAAGAGGACCCTGGGCCTGTGCAGTAATCCCCTGGCTATCTCAAGCCTTCTTTTCATCCCGCCCGAAAACTTCTTGACGATGTCGTTACGCCTGTCGCTCAGGCCCACGACATCGAGTATCTCATCAATCCTTTCCTCCGCGACCTTCTTGTTCATGTTGTAGAGGTAGCAGTGGAACTTGAGGTTCTCGTAAGCCGTAAGCTCGTTATCGAGAGTTATCTCCTGAAAGACAAGCCCTATGGAGGAGCGCACCCTGTGCGGCTCCTTCCTGCAGTCAAAGCCGTTTACGAGCGCCACTCCGGAATCGAAGTTAAGGAGAGTACACAGGATGCTTATGGTGGTGGTCTTTCCGGCGCCGTTGGGCCCCAGAAAACCGAAGGTCTCCCCCTCCTCCACATCGAAGGAGACCCCCTTGACGGCCTCCACGCCGTTATATCTCTTGAACAGGTTCTCTACCCGTATGATGGGCATCTTCCGCATGAACTCTCCGGCGTAACGCCCCTGGGAGAGGCGCTCCGTAAAATAAAGACTGATTCGTTTTAACGGTCATGCCGGATTGTATCATAAACCGGAAGGCAAACTCCAACGGTTAAGGGGGTGTCTTTAAGGACAGGACCTTATCGAAAAGCTGAAGACGGAGCCTTTGCCGGGCGTGCTCTCGACCTGCAGTCTTCCGTTATGGCCCTGTATGATGTGCTTTACTATAGCAAGCCCCAGGCCCGTGCCGCCGAGCTCGCGGCTTCTGGCCTTGTCAACCCTGTAGAACCTCTCGAATATCCTCGGGATGTCGCCGGAAGGTATGCCGATGCCGGTATCCCTTATCTCCACGCGGACCCATTCGCCGGTCTTCGAGGCGGCTACACTTACCGTGCCGCCCGATGGCGTATACTTTATCGCGTTGTCAAGGAGGTTCACGACGACCTGCTCGAGCCTGTCCCTGTCGCCGAGCACGCGGGGGAGTTTTCCGGGCATCCCGGAAGCCATGGTTATCCCCTTGTCTCTCGCCTGTTTCTCGAAACCCTTGGCGGTAGTGACCACGAGGTCCCTTATATCGACCGGGGCGGAAACGATGGTCATCTGGTGGGACTCAAGCCTTGAAAGGATCAGGAGGTCGTCGATGAGACGGGCCATGCGGGTGGCGTGCCTGTCTATGACGCCGAGGAACTCCTTCAGGGTCTTTTGATCGTCCATGCCCCCGTCCAGGAGCGTCTCCGAGTATCCCTTGATGGACGCAAGCGGGGTCCTCAGTTCATGCGAGACATTCGCGACGAAGTCCTTCTTGATCGTCTCGACCCTCTTCTCTTCGGTTATGTCCTGGAAAAAGAGGAGCATCTTGAAGTCCCCCCTCTCCTTTATCGGCACGAGGTGGATGCTGAAGAACCTGCCGCCCTCGTTTATCTCGATGTCTTCGGATATGCCGCCGAGGTTCTTTATGAAGTCGCCCACGGTCTTAAGGAGCACCGGGTCCTTGACTATCTCCCCGACGGCCCGGCCCTCCACTCCGCCTTCAACTGGGAAGGAGTTGAGGAAAAACGGGTTGGCGTAGAGCGCGTTAGCGCTCCCGTTCAACACCAGCACTCCGGTCTGCATCTCTCTTGCGATGGATTCGAGTATTACGTTTTTTCCCATCTTTTTTAAAGGAGCCCCCGGCAAACAGGCCGCGCCCCTTACTCCTCCCTGAACCTGTAGCCCACGCCCCTGACGGTCTCTATGTATTTGCCGGCGCTCTTGAGCTTCGACCTTAGCCGCCTTACATGCGTATCGACGGTCCTCGGGATCACGAAGCAGTCCCTCCCCCATGCGCGGTCCAGTATGGCGTCGCGTGAAAGGACCATCCCCCTGGAGCCGAGAAGCCCGGAGAGGAGCTTGAACTCCTGGGAAGACAAGACGACCTCGACGCCCTTGACCGTCACCCTGTGCCTTGAGAGGTCCACGGAGAGCTCCTTGAACGAGAGGGACTTTCCCCCGGCCGGCTCCGCGGGTTCGGCGCCCCTCTTCAATACCGCCCTGACCCTCAGTATCAGCTCCCTGGGGCTGAAGGGCTTGGTGATGTAGTCCTCGGCCCCGAGCTCGAAGCCGATGATCTTATCGACCTCCTCGCCCTTTGCCGTAAGCATTATGACTGGGATATGGCGCGTTGAATCAAAGGTCTTGAGACGCTTGAGGACCTCGGTGCCCTCCATGTCCGGGAGCATTATGTCAAGGAGTATGAGGTCGGGTCTTTGCAGCCTGGCCGTATCGATGGCCTCGGGGCCGTCCTTGGCCGAGAGCACCTTGAAGCCCGCCTTCCTGAGGTTGTAGTCAAGGAGGTTCAGGATGTCCGGCTCGTCGTCTACGACAAGTATCCTCGGATCATGTCTGTGCACTTATAAGCCCCTTTACCTTCTCTTCTATGCCGTCCCTTACAATCTGCATGAACTCCCAGGGCCTTCCCAGGGGGTCGTCTATCTTCCAGTCGTATTTCTGCCCCCTGTAGGTCACAGGGCAGAGCTCAGTTGCGGAGCGGCAGCCCATTGTAACGACCACATCGGCCCAATCGAGCATATCGCCGGTGAGCTGCTTGGAGGTCTGGTCCGAGATGTCTATGCCTATCTCCTTCATCGCCTCGATAGTGCTTCTGTTGACGGACCCGGAAGCCGCCGTGCCGGCGCTCCTGACTTCGACTTTTCCGTCGCCGTAAAACCTGGCGAACCCTTCACCCATCTGACTGCGGCATGTATTCCCCACGCATACAAAAAGAATCTTCACCGGTCCCGGCCCTGTTGACATCTCCTCAAATCCTTAAGTTTATATTTTTAACGCCCTGGAAACCCTGTGGTTTCAGGCACAGGGAGTGTTCATTTCATATTTTTTTAACACACCGCAGGGGTTCGCGGCAAGCGCTATCGTTAAAAAAAAGCCCGGCCGTAAGACCGGCCGGGCCCTCCATGCATGTCGTCAAACGGCGGTCGCCTTACCAGACGCCGGTCTTGAGGTACTCGTCTATCGAATCGGCGGCCTTTTTACCGTCGCCCATAGCGAGGATGACGGTGGCCCCTCCCCTGACGATGTCGCCCCCGGAAAAGACGCCCCGTTTGCTCGTCCTTCCGGTATCCGGGTTGACGGTGATGTTGCCCCACTTGTTCACCTTTATGTCGGGGGTCGTCTGCGGGATAAGCGGGTTGGCGCCGTTGCCGATGGCGACGATGGCCACATCGGCGTCGATGCAGAACTCGGAGCCTTTGACCTCTACGGGCCTTCTCCTGCCGCTCTCGTCAGGCTCCCCCAATTCCATCCTCACGCACTCTATTGCCTTGAGCCTGCCGTCCTTGTCGCCTATGAACTTCTTGGGGTTCGTAAGGAGCCGGAACTTGAGGCCCTCCTCTTCGCCGTGGTGTATCTCTTCGACCCTGGCCGGGAGCTCTTCCCTTGAACGCCTGTAGACTATGGAGACCTCTTCGGGACAAAGCCTCAGGGCCGTTCTGGCCGAGTCCATGGCGGTATTGCCCCCGCCTATGACGACGACCTTCCTGCCTCTTATGACCGGCGTGTCCGCTTCGGGGAACTGGTACGCCTTCATGAGGTTGACCCTCGTCAGGTACTCGTTTGCGGCATAGACCCCGGCAAGGTTCTCTCCCGGTATGTTCATGAAGTACGGCAAACCCGCCCCCGAGCCCACGAAAACGGCGGAGTAGCCGTTACTTAAAAACTCGTCTATCGTCTCAAGTTTTCCGACGACGGAGTTAAGGACAATATCCACGCCCATTCTCTTGAGGTACTCGACCTCGGACTGGACTATCTTCTTCGGGAGCCTGAACTCGGGTATCCCGTACATGAGAACGCCTCCGGCGGTGTGGAGCGCCTCGAATACCGTGACCTTGTGCCCCTTCTTGACGAGGTCTCCGGCTACGGTCAGGCCCGCCGGGCCCGCGCCAACGACGGACACCTTCTTTCCGCTCCACTTGGGAAGCTCGGGTATCCGGACCTCGCCGTGCTCCCTCTCGTAGTCGGCGGCGAACCTCTCAAGACGCCCGATGGAGACGGGTTCGCCCTTCTTGCCGATTATGCATACCTTCTCGCACTGGTCTTCCTGCGGGCAGACCCTGCCGCAGACCGCGGGAAGGCCGTTACTCTCTTTTATCTTATGCGCGGCCTCTACGAACTTGCCTTCGGATATGAGCCTTATGAACCAGGGTATGTCAATATTGACCGGGCAGCCTCCGACGCAAAGGGGCTTTTTGCACTGTATGCACCTCTTCGCCTCTTCCATCGCCTGCTCGGCCGTATATCCGTAAGGGACCTCAAAGAAGTTCTTGACCCTCTCGCCGGGGTCCTGCTCAGGCATCACCTGCTTGGGGATCTTCATCCGTTCCTTTGTTTCCTTCGGGTCCATATCGTCGGCTGCTCCTTTTCTCGGTTCTTGAAGGCCCGGCTGAGGGCCGCTAAGACAAACCAACCGTCTTCTGACGCTATCAAAACCCCGGTGGCTCAATCCCCCCGGAGGCACTTACTTGTCGTAGCACTTCGCGCCTTCGTGGTAGGTAAGCTCCTCCATGGCCATCTTCTCTTCCTTCATGTAGCTCCTGTTCCTCAGGATCAGCTCCTCGTAGTTGACCTCGTGGCCGTTGAACTCCGGGCCGTCGACGCAGACGAACTGGTTTTTTCCGCCTACTGTGACCCTGCACGCGCCGCACATCCCGGTGCCGTCGACCATGATGGGGTTGAGGCTGACCATCGTCAGGATGTCATAGGGCTTCGTGGTGTTGCTTACGGCCCTCATCATCGGGATGGGGCCGATGCCCACGACGAAACCTATCTTCATGCCTTCGTCGATGAGGTTCTGCAATACCTGCGTCACGAACCCGTGGTGGCCGTAGCTTCCGTCGTCTGTCGTGACATAGAGCGTGTCGCTTGCCTCGCGCATCTCTTTTTCGAGTATCAGCAGGCCCTTGTTCCTGGCTCCTATGATAGAGACGACCTTGTTGCCGGCCTCTTTAAGGGCCCTGGCTATCGGGAGGACCGGGGCCGTGCCGATTCCTCCCCCGACGCACACCGCCACTCCGAAGTTCTCTATGTGCGTGGGTCTGCCGAGCGGGCCCACGACATCGAGGATGTTGTCCCCGGCGCCCATGTCCCCGAGCATCGCGGTGGTCTTGCCGACCTCCTGGACTATTATCGTGATGGTCCCGGCCGCGTTGTCGGAGTCGACTATGGTAAGTGGGATCCTCTCGCCGTGCTCGTTGAGCCTCAGGACGACGAACTGGCCGGCCTTCCTCTTTCTGGCTATCAGGGGCGCCTTTATCTTGAAAAGATATACCGTATGGGCAAGTTCCACCTTCTCAGTAATCTCGTACATCGCCGTGTGCTCCTCCAGGAGGTTTATTTTAAGCGTAAACCTCAGATGTTATTTGCCGTGTGAAAGTACCAGAAACCGCGGGTTATGGCAATAAAATAAATGACACCCCGCAGGCGGGCCTTGCCGCGGGGTATTCCAAGTTACAGCCTTCTTCAAAAACCGTTCGGCCCCAAAGGATCAGGCGCCGGAGAACTAAAGCACCAGATGGATCCAGAACTCCTTGTTGCCCTTGGCCCCCGTTATCGGAGAGACCCCGACCCCGGCCACACGGTAGCCGGTCTCTACTGAAAACTCCTTTATCCGCTCCACGACGGCCCTGTGTTTTTCAGGGTCCTTGACTATGCCGCCTTTGCCGACCTGGCCTTTTCCGACCTCGAACTGGGGCTTTATGAGGGCCAGCACCGCTGCCCCGTCCTTCAAAAACTCCTTCGCCTTCGGCAGCACCTTCTCAAGAGAGATGAAAGAGACGTCTATCACCGCGAGGTCCGCCTTCTCACCGACCTCGGCGGGGTCCATGTGCCTGATGTTACGCTCCTCGAGGACCACTACCCTCGGGTCCTGTCTCAGACTCACATCGAGGATGCCTTTCCCGACATCGACCGCGTATACCTTTTTAGCCCCCCTTTGAAGGAGGCAGTCCGTGAAGCCTCCGGTCGAGGAACCTATGTCGATGGCCGTAAGCCCCCGAGCATCTATCTTCTCTTCATCGAGAAACCCGGAGAGTTTAAGCCCGCCTCTGCTCACAAAGGGCAGGGTCTCTTTTATGGTTATCTCGCTCTCAGGGTCTACTTCCCTTCCGGCCTTGTCTATGACCTGCCCCTTGACCAGGACATTTCCAGTCATTATCAGGGCCTGGGCCTTGGCGCGGCTCGGGGCAAGGCCCTTTTCGAGGACCAGCGTGTCTATCCTGACTTTCCGCGGTTTCTTCATTCAATATTATAAGACATCAACAAACGATTTTCACGGACTTATTTTTACCCATGAGAAGCGTTCTGGCGGCCTTCTCTATCCCCTCGGCGTTAAGCCCCAGGGCGGCCCGTAGCTCCTCCTGGCCGCCGTGCTCGATGAACACATCCGGGACCCCGACCCTTTTGACCGTGCATTTGACGCCATTCTCCTCAAAAAGCTCCATAACCGCGCTGCCGAAGCCTCCCTGGAGCGCGTTCTCCTCGACCGTGACAATGTAGCGCGTTGAGGCGGCGACTTTCAGCAGGCACTCGGAATCCAGAGGCTTGGCGAAACGGCAGTTCACGAGCCCGGCCTTCACGCCTCCGGCATTAAGCCTTTCAACGGCTTTCATTGCCGGGGCTACCATCGTGCCGATGGCAAGGACCGTGACATCAGACCCTTCGGCCATGACCTCGGCCTGACCTAAAGGTATCTCCTTCATCGGCCCCGTCATGTCTGCCCCGAGGCACGCCCCCCTCGGGTACCTTATGGCCGTGGGTCTGCCGTAGCCCACAGCCGAGTACAAAAGGTGCCTGAGCTCGTCCTCGTCTTTCGGGGAGGCCACTACCATGTTGGGGATGTGCCTCAGGTAAGATATGTCGAAGAGCCCGTGGTGCGTGGCCCCGTCCTGGCCGACTATGCCGGCCCTGTCCATGGCTATCACCACGGGAAGGTTCTGAAGGCAGACGTCGTGGAAGACCTCGTCATAGGCCCTCTGCAAAAATGTTGAGTATATGGCCGTGACCGGGACGAAGCCTTCCCTGGCGAGCCCCGCGGCGAAGGTGAGCGCGTGCTGTTCGGCTATGCCGACATCGAAGAACCTATCCGGGTGCCTCTCGGCAAAGAGAGAGAGGCCCGTGCCTTCGGGCATGGCGGCCGTTATGGCCACGACCCTGTCGTTTTTGGAGGCTATCTCGGTAAGCGCGGAGCTGAAGACGTTCGTGTACGAAAGGCTCGATTTTTTCCTGGGCTTCCCGGTCCCGATGTCAAAGGGCCCAACGCCGTGGAAGCTCGCCGGGTCCTCTTCGGCCGGGCCGTACCCCTTGCCTTTTTTGGTGAGCACATGGATAAGCACCGGGCCCTCGAGCCCGTTTATGTCCCTGAGCGTCCTTACGAGGTCGTCCGTGGAGTGGCCGTCAACGGGGCCTATGTAGTGGAACCCGAGCCCCTCGAAGAGCATGCCGGGCGTCAGAAGGGTTATAAGCGAGTCCTCCGCCCTCTTGGCTATGCCCATGAGCCTCTCGCCGATCCTCGGGATCGATTTTATGAAAGCCTCGACCTCTTTTTTGAGGGTGTTGGCGAAACGGCCGGTAAGTTTTTTGCTGAGGAACGACGACAGAGCGCCGACATTTTTCGATATCGACATCTCGTTGTCGTTGAGTATCACGATGATGTCTTTCTTGAGGTGGCCCGCCTGGTTGAGGCCCTCGAAGGCGAGCCCCGCCGTTAAAGACCCGTCGCCTATTACGGCCACGACCTTGTTCCTGTTGCCGCGGAGGTCCCTGGCGGCGGCCATGCCGAGGGCCGCGGATATAGAGGTGGACGAGTGCCCCACCCCGAAGGCGTCGTGCGCGCTCTCCGATGGTCTCGGAAAGCCGCTTATCCCGCCCGGCTGCCTCAGCGTGTGGAACTCGCGCTTGCGCCCGGTAAGTATCTTGTGGGCGTAGGCCTGATGGCCCACATCCCATATTATCTTGTCTTCGGGAGAGTTATAGACATAGTGAAGAGCGAGGGCTATCTCCACCGCGCCCAGAGACGAGGCGAGGTGTCCGCCGACTTCCGAGACCGTTTCGATTATGAATTCTCTCAGTTCCGAGGCCAGCCGGGGCAGCTCCTTTTGGTCAAGACGCTTCAGGTCAGCCGGGGCGTCTATAGTGTCCAGCAGTTTTTCCATAAATGTCACTGTCCGGTCCCTGGACCGGCTACTTCCTCCGTGAGACTATGTAGCGAGCTATGGCCCTCAAGGGGTCCGCCTTTCCGTCGAAACCGCTGAGAGCTTCGAGCGCCATGCCTACAAGCTCGGCGGCCCTCTTCTTCGACTCCTCCATCCCTATGACGGAGGGGTATGTGGCCTTCCCTTTTTTCTCATCCCCGCCGGTGGCCTTGCCCATCTCAAGGCTTGACCCCTCGACATCGAGTATGTCGTCTGCTATCTGGAACGCGAGCCCGGCGGCCTGTCCGTAGCGGGTAAGGCCGGCAAGCTCCTCATCCGCGGCTCCGCCGATAATGGCGCCGCACCTGACGGCGGCGAGTATCAGCTCGCCGGTCTTATGGATGTGTATGTACTCAAGGACAGGAAACGGGACCTCCTTGCCCTCGGATTCGATGTCCACGGCCTGGCCGCCGATCATGCCTGTTGAGCCCGCGGCCTTCGCAAGCTCGGCTATCGCCCTTATGACCGCGCCCTTGTCTTTTATGGGGGTCCCGGCGGCGATCTCGAAGGCCGCCGTAAGGAGAGCGTCTCCGGCAAGTATGGCCCCGGCCTCTCCGAAGACCTTGTGGCAGGTCGGCCTGCCCCTCCTGAGATCGTCGTTGTCGATAGCCGGGAGGTCGTCGTGTATGAGGGAGTAGGTGTGTATGCACTCGAAGGCGCACGCTATATTGAGCGCCGAGTCCGGGTCTGCTCCGACGGACTCGGCCGAAGCGAGCACGAGCGTCGGGCGAAGCCTCTTGCCTCCGGCGAAAAGGCTGTAGTGCATCGCCCTGTGCAGGCTCTGCGGATAATCCCCCTCTTTTACGAGGAGGGCAGACAGCCCCCTGTTAACGGCCTCTGTCTTTCCGGCCAGATATTTTTCAAGGTCCAAGGGTACTCTCTCCCCGCTGTTTTTTAAGATGGCAGAGCCCTTTAAAGGCCGCACAGGCAATGAGGACAAATCTCATGATAACAGAATAAAAACAAGATTACAAGGACGCCTGAGGCTGCGGGGAGCTGAAAAAGTCCGCCCCCTACCCCCGGCAGAGGACAAAAAAAACCCCCTCTGGATAAACCAAAGGGGGTTAATCGGTTTTTTAGCTGTTAATCGAAGTACCTCGGCCCATAAGAACAGGCAAGGGACTTGTCAGACCTTTACCACATTGGCCCTTAAGAACAGGCGCGGGGACTTGTCAGACCTTTACCACATTGACCCTTAAGAACAGGCGCGGGGACTTGTCAGACCTTTACCACATTTGAAGCCTGGGGACCCTTCGGGCCCTGTGTGATCTCGAACTCGACCTCTTCGCCCTCTTTGAGGGTCTTGAAGCCGTCGCCGGTGATAGCTGTATAATGGACGAATACATCCTCACCTGATTCCTGCTGGATGAAACCGAAACCCTTTGTGTCATTAAACCACTTTACTTTGCCTCTTGCCATGATCCTTGTGCCTCCTTGTTTTTGGAACTGTCCTGTAGCATGAATAAAGGCCGTGGAAGGTTACTGCGGCCTCCACGGCCTGATAACCATTTGCCCAGCCTCGCTGCGACATAGAGCGCCCCATGAAAATTTATATTATCGTACCAACTTAAATAATATGTGTCAAGCGTTTTTTATAACCCAAACAAAATTTTTACAAAACGCTCAAACCCTTCATTTTCGCCGTCTTCATGGGCGTTTCGGACCATTATTATCCACATTATCAACGATATCCGAAAGCCTCACTATCTCGACCGAGCCGTTAAGCGCTTCAAGGCTCTCTCTTATGGCCTCTATCGTCTCTGGGTGCGGGTGCCCTATCGCTATGGCCGAGCCGTGTTTTTTTGCGATACTCACAAGCTCGGTTATCTGCCCCTTTATGTAAGCCTTGTCCAGCGTGTTGTCGAGAAAGACATTCCTGTCTGCGTTCCTTACGCCGAGCTCACCGGCGAGCCTGCCTGCCACCGAATTCGGCGAGGTGCGGCTGTCGAGAAAGTACATCTTCTTCTTTTTCACAAGGGTCAGGACCGTCCTCATCCGGCCCTCGTCCTCGGTGAACCTGGAGCCCATGTGGTTGTTGACCCCCGTGGCGAAAGGCACGGTCTTAAGGTCTTCCTCTATCTTCCGTTTTATCTCTTCGGGGCCCATGGCCACCAGTAGCGCCCCCTTGCCCGGGTTGTTGAACCCGAGCTCCCTGGGCTCCATCGGCAGATGCAGGATGACCTCGAGGCCCCTGTCGTGCGCCTCTGAAGCGGTCTGTTTCGAGTGGCTGAGGTTAGGTAGCACCGCCACGGTTATCCGGGCGTTCAGGGCC
>JACRCJ010000261.1 GCA_016219075.1 Deltaproteobacteria bacterium
GGGTCGCTCTGAAGCCTGATCCGTTTCTTAAGCCTGTTATGGAAGACCGCGGAAATCAGGTCCCTCTCCCCGGCCGCCCCGGTCTCCTTCTCGATTATCGAGGCGAGCGTGACGACCGTCCTCATCGGCATGCCCTTTGCCATGGCCGGGACGTCGAACTCGGCCAGGTAGACCGCCTTGAACTTCTCGACCATCTTCGTTATTATTTCATCTACGCTCATCCCTCTGGTAAAGGAGTAGGTGTCGGGGAAGAGGTAGCCTTCGAGCGTGGCGCCGTCAAGCCCGAGAGTAGCCACGAAGTACCTGTCAGTAGCCCTGTCCGTAAACTCACCCGGGTCTACGAGCCCTTCGGCGCTGAGGACCCCGGCGACCTCCTGTATATTGTAGCCCTCCGGGATAGTGACGAGGTGGTTTTTTACTATGCCTTTTGTGAGAGTATTGAGTACCGCGAGCGGGGTCATCGAACTGTCCAGGTCGTACTCCCCGGCCTGGACCTTCTTGTAAGCGCCCAAAATACGGGCGGCGTATATGAAGCTCTCGGCGTCGCGCACGACCCCGGCCTTCTCAAGGTTTTCGGCGACTACGCGGAAACCCGCGCCTTTCTGGATATAGACCGTGCGGACTGTGCCCTCGCGCGAAGCGGGGGTGAAAAAAGTAATATAGAGGTGAGTGGAGACGACTACGGCGGCGACGAGTATGAGAAAGGCTATCTTTTCGATACTTTTGGGCATCTTGAGTAAGTTTTAGGGGGAAAATAGGATATTTTCCTGTTTATTTTATATATCGGACGGCTCCGGCGCAAGTTTAGGGCCTGTTAAGTCCGCGAAGAGCGCCGCTTGGGAAAGGTTCGTGAAAAAAAGGGGTCAAACGGCGTTGTCGCCGCAAGATTTCCTGTCGAGGTATCCCTGAAGGATGTAAGAAGCGGCCATCTTGTCCACCACCTCTTTTCTCCGGGCCCTGCTGATGTCGCCTTCCAGAAGCACCTTGGTGACGGCGGCCGTTGAAAGCCTCTCGTCCCAGGTCTCCACAGGGAGACCGGTCCTCTCTTTAAGGTCGTCTATGAACTTCAGGACCGGCTCGGTGGCCGGGCCCATGGTCCCGTTCATGTTTACAGGGAGCCCGACGACAATGGTGTTTACGGAGTACTCCCCGATGAGCCTTACAATCTCATCAAGGTCTTTTCTCAGTGAAGACCTCTTTAAAGTCGTCACCGGCTGGGCCGTTAACCCGCTCTCGTCGCTTACGGCAATGCCTATCGTCTTTTTCCCCATGTCCAGACCCATGACCCTCATCATAATAATATAGCCTTTTATGGGCATTTCTTCAAGGTAATTCTTGACTTTGGACTGGAGTTACTATATTATCCAATGAACCCTCCATGGTCTTAAAACCCCCAGGGTTTTCAGAACGCTAAAAAATACTTTTCAGTCCTCTTCGGGCGGTTAACTCAGCGGCAGAGTGCCACCTTCACACGGTGGAAGTCACTGGTTCAATCCCAGTACCGCCCACCATACTTAAGCTCTTTTAGTCCGCGTACGGCCCCGCCCGCTCGTTCTCAGTCTTTTTGTTTGCTCCCTGGAAAAAACTTTGTTGCAAAAGTCCGTCAAAAAGTGTAAATTCCCGTGCTGCCTTTATTTTTTTTAGACCTCTTTACCGCTGCACGGTTATGAAAAAGATGAACTGCCTTTTCCGGCGCAGGTCTCTGCATACAAAAAGAGACTTAAGGGCTGGCTTGAGAGTGGCGAAAGTCGTCATGGAAAAACAATCTCTTGATTGTCGCGTGGATTTTTATCGCTTCTCTCTCTGTTTAAAAGCCTGATTTAACCCCGCTGAATATATGAGGAATGTCAATTAAAGTCTATTGACAGTGGTTACCAAAAGGTTTATAATTGTAAAAAGTTAGCTTTCATGGCTTAACGCAGGGTGAGAAAAACCCGGTAATTTCTAAAACTCTCGAAACTTGTTGAAAAGCTACCAGCTTTCGGAAATTCCCTGCTTAATCTCCTCTCCAGAGCCGTCAAGCACGAAACTCTATCGGCTTATCAGTTAAAACAACTGATAGACGCATTCTTTTTTTACGGCAGTATGGTTAGGCAGGAGACAAAGGATTTCAGAGGCCCTGAACCGCCTCGCCGCAATTCTTCGGGGTATCCGAAGGAAACTTTTTTTTATGCATGCGCGGCAAGCTGTGTTTAATTAAAATTCTCCGCCATAAATGCCAGAGAATTTTGATGGTGTGGCACACCCATTCAACCCGAAAGAAAATATTAAAACCTTAAAAACAGTAAGGAGTGACGCAGATGGGCGTAAGTTATTCGGAAATAATAGAAAGGATGAGGTGGGCCGGTAAGCTTAAAAACGACTCGGCCGTCGCCAGGGTGCTCGGAGTCACGCCCCAGGCGCTTTCGAACTATAAGAAGAGGGGCGAGATGCCTACCGACCTGGTCTTAAGGTTTGCCAACATCTACGGGCTTTCCGTGGACTGGCTCATAACCGGCGACGGCGAGATGTACAAGGCCGGGCGCGGCGGGGAGTTTGAGAGAAAGACATACATGATAGCCGCCGAGGACACATCGGCCTACGGCAAGGAAGGCTACCAGAGGCCCCCCGGCGACATGGCCGGACTGAGCCCTGATGAGATCATCTATGTCGGAAAGCTCTTAAAGATACTCCGCGGCACGAACCAGAGCACGGCCGCCGCGATCAAATACAGCGTTGACGCCTTCCTGAAGGCCGCCGAGATGCCGGCTCCCAAGCCGTATCCCGAACCCGAGAAGGAAGCAAAGAACTAAGGGTTACGGAAAAAATCCTTTGTCGTCATTGCAGAGGAGCGATTTCTGCGACGAAGCAACCTCTAAATGGCCGGTCTGCCTGAAGACACGGTTGCAACGGTGCGTTCATAATGACCGGGTTTTGAGTTTTTAAGCATCCCGCCAGGGCTCCATCAATATAATGAACCCTCCCAGTTCTGAAAACCCCGGGGTTTTCAGAACGTTAAAAATGACCAAGGCTTGAGCTACCGCGTTTAGACCTCCTTCAAACGCGGTATTTTTTTGTCCTGCGCCGGGCTGCCGGCGGTCTTCCTGCCGCAAAACCTCCCGGCGCGGTCCCCGGTGGCGCTCTACCTTATTGACCAAAGCCATTCTATATGGTAATTTCAGGACTTATGCCGATAAGATTCTCGTATACGCTCCTTCGAGACTGGTTCCGGGCGGAGACGGAACGGGACCGCCCCGAGCTTAATGGGATACTTCCTCACCAGAAGCTTCTGCTCCTCTCGGAC
>JACRCJ010000262.1 GCA_016219075.1 Deltaproteobacteria bacterium
CGGCGACACCGCAGACCCCGACCTGGCCCCTCAGGCGGTTTACGCGGCATGAGCGGGGACACAGGACGCAGTCCAGCAGGATGTCGTTCAAGGCGGAGATCCTCCGGAAGAGTTCGCCTGTCTGGTAGAGCCTTAAGTAACCTGGACGGAATCTCATATCAATGGATGAATGGTTTATTTAGTGCCCAACAAGATGCTGAAAAAGTCCTTCCATGGCTTTTTCAGCCACGACTTGGCCGAAGTGAATTCGTCCAAGTCTCACAAATTGCTTTTTATAATGTTGGTGCGCCTCTTGCTTCGATTACGGCTTTACTTGCCGTATGGTCACGGGTACTTTCTATTAACGCTAAAAAAAGTCTCGCAATTGCACTCCCTTTTGGTCGTGGCTGGCAATGAAGATTTCATTTGTATAGCTCGCCTTATCACTTCGTAAGCCGGCTTTTCCCCCAGTGGCAATCCGTCCATGGATTGCCGGGGGACCCGCCCGTTGGCGGGTCGGGTTGCGTTTTTCCGCAACCTGCCATTACTAATTTTTACACGAAAAACAGGGCGCTTTCAAGCATAATCGGATATGCCGGTCATATAAGGGAGTGGTCGGTGGGATGATGAAGTCTTTTAAAGCCGCGTACTCTCTGTGGCTCACAGGGTAGGCTTTTTCTCGGTCTCCAGAGCGCTTTTGCATTTTACGCAGTACTCGGCGTATGGTATGAGTTTGAGCCTCTCCTCCTCTATCTCCTCTCCGCACCCTTCACAGGTCCCGTAGGTGCCGTCGTCGATCTTTCTAAGAGCTGCGTCCATCTGCTCAAGCTCCACCCTCTTGATATCGGCTACCGCTATGCCCATGTCCTCGATGATGTCTATGATGGCGAGTTCCTCGATATCATGCGGGTTGTCGAACTGGGCGTTGTACTCCTTGCCGAGTTTCCTGAAAAACTCGTCACGCAGGTCGTTCCACATCTTCATCTTCCTGTCGAGCAGGTACCTTTTAAGTTTCTTTTGCCTTGTTGAATTGTTTTCCATCTTCATGGCCCTCCGTTAATTCTGATATCGGCGATATCAGAGTGAAACTACAGGACTGATTTTTTTCCGAACCCCTTACCCCTCTGTGGCTCCGTGGGGCGAGAGGGCGCTGTAAAATCGAAAGACTTGTGGCATTTAAAAGAGAGAGACTCTCAGCATACCGGGTACTCGCCCCGTGAAAGCTCCCCGGTAAAGGTCCCGATGCCTGACAAGAACTCATCGAGTATCGCGGAAACGGACTTTTCCACCTTCTTTTTATCGACTCTCCCGCCTGGTATGACCATCACATAGACCTGCCGGGGCGCGTCTATCGGGGTCCCTATCCGGCTCAGGAGCCAGACATATACCTCTTTTATCCCCTCTATCCTCTCGTAAAGCTCGGCGGCTATCCTGTGGGAAAGGACGGTATAAATCTTCCCGACATGGCTTACTGGGTTTTTCCCCGCCGCCGCTTCGGTGCCCATCGGCCTGTTGAGCGAAATAACTCCGTTTACACGGTTGCCCCTGCCGACCTGCCCGGAGTCGGCGTCCTCGGCCGAGGTGCCCAGAAGCGACAGGTATATGCCTCCCACGCCGCGCCCCCTGAGATCGAGGGTGTTTAAATTTATAGCGGTCCCGGTGAAGGGAAACCCTGAAGTAAATCCTTTAAGTGCCTTTAATATCCTGGCTTTTCTGGCGAAGTAGTCCTTCTCGTTCTCCACCATCGTGCACAGAAGCGGGCAGGCTACCGTAAGGTCGAGCTCAGTGCCCCTCCTGACGCCCATCACCTTGACATCTGTGCCGGTCTCCGGGAAATCGAGCTTGAAGGCCGGGGAGTTTATGAACCTCTCGGTCTTAAGCACAGCCTCTTCCGTGTGGGTGAACGGGGCGTACCCTACTGAGGCAGAGGTGTCGTTGGCGCCCTTGAGCCTGCCCTTCCTGCTGAATATGTCGGCGAGCTCAACGGAGCCCGGTTCGAGCACCACCCTGATCTTCAGGTCCTTTTTCGGGTCCACATGGACGAGGTTTTCACCGAACCATGCCTCTACGGTCTCTTTGACGATTGATGCGACAGGGACCGTGACCTTGCCAACGGTGAAGGTGGCCCGGTCCCCGATGATTAGCTCCATGGGCTTGGTGACCCGGCCCCGTTTGAACCCCTTCTCGACCCGGCCCGCCACTATCATCCCCTTGTCTATGTTGTGGTGGAGTACGGAGCCGAACCTCTTTATGTACTCTCTGCTCAAGGCTACGGAGATCCTGTCCATGACCGCGTCACAGATGGAGTCCGGGTGCCCGAGCCCCTTTCTTTCCACTATCTCGACGGCCTGCTCGGATACCGGGGTGTTCTTCAATATCTCAAGGGAGAGGTTTTTTACCATTCAGACACCGCCCAAGCTTTTTACCGGAAGAGGTTGTTTTGCTTTGTTTTTTTATTCTCTCTTATGGTCTAATACCCCGCAGCTTGCTGCGCAATACAAAAGGCCTTTTTGCGCGCTGCCGCGCGCCTCGGGGCTATTGCTCGGCTCGCTGTCAAGCTCGCGCGCAATAAATACAGAGGCTTGCTCGCTCGCTCTCCTTTATGCTCGCTACGCAATGCCCCTGGTGTTTTGTTAAAA
>JACRCJ010000264.1 GCA_016219075.1 Deltaproteobacteria bacterium
AGGACCCTTTACAGGCAGCGGATGAAGGCGGCCCTCGAAAATACGGAGAACCTGCATCTCTGTCAGGGGGTCGCGGAGTCGCTCATTGCAGGTAGCGGTCCCGGCGGACGGCCTTTTGTCGAGGGGGTCCGCCTCAACACCGGCGAGGTCTTCAAGGCGAAGTGCGTCATTTTAACGACAGGGACATTTCTTAAGGGCCTCATACATATCGGCCTTGTAAACTACCCCGGCGGAAGGGCCGGAGACGCCGCAAGCGTCGGCCTCTCCGAGTCTTTAAGGTCTTTGGGCTTTGCCATGGGCCGCATGAAGACAGGGACCTGTCCGAGGCTCGACGCAAGGACCATAGATTTTTCAAAGGTGGCGACCCAGGAGCTTCAGAGCGCCGGAGAGGTCAAGCCGTTTTCCTTTACCTCGCCTCCGATAAAGAGGCCGCAGATACCCTGCCACATAACATATACTAATGAGGAGACCCACAGGACCATAAGGGAGAACCTGGAACGCTCTCCTTTATATAGCGGCGTGATAGAGGGGACCGGGCCGAGGTACTGCCCCTCCATTGAGGACAAGGTAATAAAGTTTCCCGAGAGGCTCCGCCACCAGGTTTTTCTGGAGCCCGAAGGCTACACGACGACCGAGGTCTACCCAAACGGCCTGTCGACGAGTCTGCCGACAGACATACAGTACAGGTTCCTCAAAACCATCAAAGGCCTTGAAAATGTTGAGATTTTACGCCCAGGCTACGCCATAGAATACGACTATGTCGAGCCCACCCAGCTAAGACTTACCCTGGAGACAAAGGCCATAGACGGACTCTTTCTCGCGGGCCAGATAAACGGCACCTCCGGCTACGAGGAGGCCGCGGCCCAGGGTTTGGTCGCCGGGATAAACGCCGTACTCAAGATAAAGGGCACCGCTGCTCTCATACTCGACAGGTCTGAGGCCTATATCGGGGTCATGATAGACGACCTTGTGACAAAGGGGACCAAAGAGCCGTACAGGATGTTCACCTCAAGGGCCGAATACCGTCTGATACTCAGGGAAGACAACGCCGAGGTACGGCTTTGCGAAAAGGGTTTTGAAGCGGGGCTCGTCAAAGACGGGGTCTACAGGGCCTTTCTTGAGAAGAAGAGGCTTATGGAGGAGACAGAGTGGTTTCTGCTCGACACCCGCATAAACCCCACAAGCGAGGTGAACAGGGCGCTTGAGGCCGTTGGCGCGATAGAGCTTAAGAAGTCCATCACATTAAAAGAGCTTCTGAGGCGCCAGGATATGACTCTTAAGGGCATATACCGGCTTATCAATAAGGATTTTACCCTGCCTCCCGAAATAGCCGAGGCTATAGAGACGGAGACGAAGTACGAGGGGTATATAAAGAGGCAGGTCGAGGAGGCCGGCAGGTTTAAGAAGATCGAGTCCATAAAGATACCCGAGGACCTCTCCTATGAAATCGTCCCGGGGCTTTCCACCGAGATAAGGGAGAAGCTCAAGAGGACAAAGCCCCTATCCATAGGGCAGGCCGGGAGGATCTCCGGGGTGACCCCGGCCGCGATCTCCATGCTGATGGTCTTCCTTAAGAAGACCGGGGCCTACAGGTAATTGTTCCACGTGGAACATTGGCTGAGAGCGGCCCGGAACCCCTCCCCCGGTGTTCCACGTGGAACAATTGGGGGAAGAGAGGCCTGGCCTGGCACTTGGGGGGGCGGAAGGGGCTTAAAAAGAATAAAATGAACGAAAAACTGATAAAGACCCTCAAAAACGGGGCAGAAGAATTGGGAGTAGACCTCTCGGAGGGGGCCGTGGCCCTCTTTGACTCGTACCTGAGCGAGCTCAAGGTCTGGAACAGGAAGATAAACCTCACCGCCATAGATACAGACGGGGAGATCGTTACAAAGCACTTCCTTGACTCCCTGACGCCTCATAGATACCTCAAGGGGGCTACAAAGCTCCTCGACATAGGTTCAGGGGGCGGTTTTCCGGGTCTGCCGTTAAAGATAGCGGACCCGGCCCTCGAGGTGGCCCTTATAGACTGCGTTGAGAAGAAGGTCCACTTCATGAGGCACATTATAAGGAAGCTCGGACTCAAGGGTGCCTCGGCGCTGGCCGGAAGGGTCGAAGACCCCATGATTATGGATAAGCACAGGGGTTATTTCGACGCAGTCATCTCAAGGGCGTTCACGGAGTTGAAGGGTTTTTTGAGCCTCGCCGCGCCCTATGTGGCCCCCGGCGGCATGGCGATAGCCATGAAGGGGCCACAATACGAGGAGGAACTTCATGGGGTGGAGGGTTTTAAGGGGTTTTCGCCCCCGGAAGTGCACGAAGTAAAGGTCCCGTTCACGGACAGGACGACCGCCGTCATCATATTCCGTAAAGAAGCGGGTCAGGATGTTCCACGTTGAACATCGCCGGGCAGGCCGCCCTTTGCATGAAATGGGAGAGGGTTTCGCCGCTCGGGCGGAAATGAACCCTCCCTGGTTAAAGCCCCAGGGTCCTCAGAACATTAAAAATAAAAAAATCTTTTTCCTTGAAAAGTAGTATATATATGTTTTACACTTTTTCATCCTTAACAGAGGCAGACAAGGACCGGTTCTAAGATATGGGTAAGGTAATATCCGTAGCAAACCAGAAGGGAGGGGTCGGCAAGACCACAACGGCCGTTAACCTCGCGGCTTCCCTTGCCGTAGCCGAGAGAAGTGTCTTGTTGGTCGACTTTGACCCCCAGGGCAACGCCTCAAGCGGCATAGGCGTTGAGAAGAACGGGGGGCCGGGGATCTACAACGCCATGATAGGCGAAGAGGAGATAGGGAACCTGATGAAGGATACGGAACTCAGGTGTCTCAAGGTGGTCCCGTCCACCATCGACCTTATCGGCGCGGAGGTGGAGCTCGTCGACGACCCTAAGAGGGAGTTCAGGCTCAAGGAGTGCCTCAAGGATGTAGTCGAACGCTTCGACTACATCCTTATAGATTGCCCGCCGTCGTTGAGTCTCCTGACGGTAAACGCCCTTGTCGCCTCTGACTCGGTCCTGATACCGCTTCAGTGCGAGTACTACGCCCTTGAAGGCATCAGCCAGATACTCAGGACCATAGACCTCATAAAGGCGAAGCTCAACCCCGCCCTCGAGATAGAGGGGATCGTGCTGACCATGTTCGATTCGAGGAACAACCTCGCGCACCAGGTCGAGGACGATATAAGGAAGCACTTCGGGCCCAAGGCGTTCAAGACGATAATCCCGAGGAACGTACGCTTGAGCGAAAGCCCGTCCTTCGGCAAACCTGTGATACTCTACGACATCCAGTCCAGAGGGGCGATAAGCTACATGGAACTGGCCAAGGAGCTTATACTCTCGGAGGAGCGTTAGGCGCGGGGCCGGAAAGATGCCCCCGCTGAAGACTTAAACTAAAATACCTTTATAAATCAAATAGTTAGAAGATAAACCCTCCCGGGGTTAAAAACCCCAGGGGTTTTCAGAACGCTAAAAAATAGAGGTCTTATGCTCAACAAAAAGAAGGTTCTTGGCAGGGGTCTTGGGGCGCTCATCGGAGAAGTGGAGAGGTCTGCGGAGAGTACCGGGACAAAGGAGAAGTACTTCTCGTGCCCCATACTCGACATCAGCCCGAACAGGACACAGCCGAGAAAGAGGTTCGACGACGCGGCGTTGAAAGAGCTCTCGGACTCCATAAGGGAGAAAGGCGTAATAGAGCCGCTTATCGTGAGGAGGAACTCCGGCGGGTTTGAGCTTATAGCCGGAGAGAGGAGATGGAGGGCTTCGAGGATGGCCGGGCTTACGCATGTGCCGGTAGTAACTATAGACGCAACGGACGCCGAAAGCCTTGAGCTTGCCATCATCGAGAACATCCAGAGAGAGGACCTGAACGCGATAGAGGAGGCCGAGGCCTACAGAAACCTCATGTCCGCCTTCAACCTTTCACAGGAAGATGTAGCCAAAAAGGTCGGCAAGGAAAGGGCGACGGTAGCCAACTACCTGAGGCTCCTTAAATTGCAGCCCGAGGTCAAAGAGGAGCTGATAAAAGGCACTATCACGATGGGCCACGCAAGGGCGCTCCTCTCGGTAGAGGCCCACTCGGCGCAGACCGAGCTTCTGAGGGCCGTCATCACAAAGGGGCTCTCGGTACGCGAAACCGAAGCGCTCGCCAACCGCGGGATCGTAATCGAGAAGGGGGCCAAAGGGGCCGGGGGAGCTAAAGGGGGCGGACACAGCCCGCTTGAAGACGAGCTCAGGACGATCTTCGGCACCAAGGTAGCCCTTAAAGACAGGAAGGGCAAAGGCAGGATAGAGATAAACTACTTCTCCGCCGACGAGCGCGAGAGGATACTCGATATGCTCCGCTCGATTGAGTAGCCGTTATCGGCTTGGGCGCTTAAAAAGATGATTTAAAAGTGAAATTTGTGATTTATGCACTTGTCTGAGGCCTTGTTAATTTCGTAATATGGTCATTACTCAACAAGACCCTGACAGGAGGATGCGATGTTCGGAAAGGATAAGGAAAGGGAAAGCGGCGCAAAAGGCGCCGAGGTGATAGGGATCATAGGCAAGGGGATGACCATCGAGGGCAAGCTCACCTTCAGCGAGACGGTAAGGATAGACGGGAGCTTCAAGGGCGAGATAGACGCCACCGGCTCCATGGTCGTCGGCGAAGGCGGTTATGTCGAGGGGAACTTAAAGGTAGGGAGCGCCATCATTACGGGCGAGATAAAGGGCGTGCTCGAGGCCTCGGTAAGGGTCGAGCTGAGGGCGCCGGCGAAGATGTTCGGCGACATAAAGACCCCGAACCTCATTATCGGCGACGGGGTCGTCTTCGAGGGGAGCTGCGTGATGACGAAGAAAGAGACGATGGAGACGATCGGCACCGTCAACTATTGAGCAATACCGCGCACCCCCGTGGGGGCCGTCAAGGCACGACAGGCGGAGAACGGTTGCTGCCCCGGAGATGATTTGAAAGAGTATCGAGCCTCCGGTGTTTATTTTTATACTCTCTTCGGGTCTAATACCCCGCGGCTTGCCGCGTCATTTTAAATCTCCTCCCCCTTGACGGGGGAGGCAGGGTGGGGGAGGGTGATGCCTATAAAAACTCTCTAACCCGCACTGAAAGTTTTCGCCTAAAAGGCGAGAGATTTTATATCCCATTGTGAGAAATTAAATATGAACCCTCCCAGGGCTAAAAGCTCCGGGGGTTTTCAGAAAATTAAATATGAACTCTCCTTGCGCTTCAAGCTCGCGGGGGTTTCAGAAAATTAAATATGAACCCTCTCGGGCTTAAAACCCCAAGAGGTTTCAGAAAATCAAAAATATAAAATTTTGGCGTAAAGGAGTTCTCTTAAGATGGAAAAGGGTAAAAAGATATGGATGGACGGCAAGCTCGTGGACTGGGATCAGGCCAACATACATATACTCACTCACACGCTACACTACGGGCTTGGCGCCTTCGAGGGGATACGCTGTTACAGGTGTGAAGACGGCAGGAGCGCGATATTCAGGCTCCCGGAGCACACGCAAAGGCTCCTGGAATCCTCCCGCATAGGCATGATAGAAGTCCCGTACACCCTTGACGAGCTGAACGCGGCCACGGTCGAGACGATGAGGGCAAGCGGCTTAAAGGACGGCTACATAAGGCCGATAGTATACCTCGGGGCCGGAAGCATGGGCGTCTACCCGAAGTCAAACCCCGTGAAGGTGGCGATAGCCGTCTGGGCGTGGGGGGCGTATCTCGGGGAAGAGGGGCTCGCCAATGGAATAAGGGTGAAGGTCTCGTCGTTTTGCAGGACGCATGTGAACGCGGGCATGACGAAGGCCAAGTTCTCCGGCAACTACATAAACTCGATACTCGCCAAGAGAGAGGTCATCGCCGCGGGCTATGACGAGGCGCTCCTTCTCGACACCGAAGGTTATGTCTCCGAGGGGAGCGGCGAGAACATCTTCATGGTGAAGGACGGCGCGCTGAAGACGACCTCGCTGACCTCGATCCTGAAGGGCATAACAAGGGACTCGGTCATGGCGATAGCCAGGGACAAGGGGCTGGCGATAAAAGAGGAGAGGTTCACCAGGGACGAGCTCTATACCGCCGATGAGGCGTTCTTCACGGGCACGGCGGCCGAGATAACCCCCATCAGCGAGGTAGACCTCCGTAAGATCGGCTCCGGAAAACCCGGCCCCGTTACAAAGGAGATCCAAAAGACCTTCTTCGACACCGTCAAGGGAAAGGACAAAAAATACGAGAAGTGGCTCTGGTACATCTAAGGCGGGCGGGCGTGGGCCGGGAGAAGGTATTGCCGTGATTGCAGATAAGACAAAACAGTGACGCAAACGGAAAAAACCCTGAAAACGGGTTTTTTTATTTCTGGGCCATTAGCAAGCTGCTGAAAAAGCCATGGAAGGACTTTTTCAGCATCCTGTTAGACATTATGAACCGCCGGAAAAAGGGATGAAAAGAAGGATTAAAGAAGAATCCGTTCTATTCATAAGCGTGTTCAAGTGGCTCGTACTCGCTACGATCATCGGGATAATCGTGGGGCTCTCCACCGCGCTCTTCCTGAAGATGCTCAACTGGTCCACGGCCTTCACCGGGCGGTTCAGCTGGTACTTTCTTTTCCTGCCGTTCGCGCTTCTCGCAAGCGCGCTCATAGTCAAATACCTGGCCCCTGACGCCGAGGGGCAAGGCACCGAGAAGGTCATAGAGGCGGTGCACAGGCGCTCCGGGAAGATCAAGGCGATAGTCGTCCCTGTGAAGCTCGCGGCCACGATCATCACTCTCGCGTTCGGCGGCTCGGCCGGAAAGGAAGGCCCCTGCGCCCAGATAGGCGGAGGGCTCGCCTCTGTCTTCGCCGACATATTCAAGTTCGACGATATCGACAGGAAAAAGCTCGTCATCTGCGGCATAAGCGGCGGCTTCGCCTCTGTCTTCGGCACGCCGATAGCCGGGGCGATATTCGGCATCGAGGTCCTGTTCGTCGGCTCGATACGCTACGATGTCCTTCTGCCTTCGTTCGTCACGGGCGTCATAAGCTACCAGGTATCATCCTGGTTAGGGATCACCTATTTCCACCACCCCGTCAACTTCGTCCCGGTCTTCAGCGAAGCCTTCTTCCTGAAGGTCGTCGCAGCCGGGGTCTTCTTCGGGCTCGCCTCAGTACTACTCATAGAGACGCTCAAGGCAGGCAAGGCCGTGGCGGGAAAGATAAAACTCCCGATGGCGGTTAAAAGCCTCACAGGCGGGGCGGCTCTCATCATAATCACGCTCCTGTTCTCGACGAACTACCTCGGACTGGGCCTTGAGGTGATGGAAGGCGCCCTCGAGGGCGGGGCCGTCCCCTGGTACGCCTTCATTCTCAAAACGGTCACTACGAGCATAACGCTTAACTTCGGCGGCTCAGGCGGCATACAGACCCCGATATTCTTCATAGGCTCCACGCTCGGGTCCTTCCTGAGCGGCATCCTCAAGGTGGACGCCGGCATGCTCTCGGCCATAGGTTTTGTAAGCGTCCTGGCCGGGGCCGCGAACACGCCGATAGCGGCGAGCATCATGGCGGTAGAGCTCTTCGGCGCTGAGGTGGCGCCTTACGCGTCGATAGCCTGCGTGATAAGCTTTGTCATCACGGGCCACAGGAGCGTCTACCCCTCGCAGGTGCTTGCCATAAAGAAGTCCGCCTCGATAGAGGTCGAGATAGGAAAGGAGCTCGAAACCGCCAAACCCCGCTACCGGATGAGGGACAAAAGCCTTATCAGAGTCTTAAGGCATTTGCGGGATGCCGCCGGGAAGTCAACCGGCAATAAAAATGATAAGAAATAGACGAGTGGACCTCGACCCCATAAAACGGCTCAGGTGGCCGGAGGATAAAGAGAAGGCCAAAGCGCTTGAGGAGCTTATCAGGAAAAGGATAAGGATCGAGCCACTGAAGACCCCTCCTTCGACCGTAGCCGGGGTTGACGCCGCCTTTTTCGATGATAAGATCATATGCGCGGCCTGCCTCTACGAGTACCCGAGGCTTGTTCCCATAAAAGAGGTCCATGTCGTAAGGGTTGCAATGTTCCCGTATATACCGGGCCTTCTGTCTTTCAGGGAAGGCCCCGCCGTTATCGAGGCCGTGGAAAAGCTCGGCGTAAGGCCCGGAGTCATCATCTTTGACGGGCAGGGGATAGCGCACCCCAGGGGGGTGGGGCTTGCCTCTTTCGTCGGCGTGCTCCTTGATATCCCCTCGGTGGGCTCGGCCAAGTCCAGGCTTGTGGGGAGCTACGCCGAACCCGGTCGGAAAAAAGGGAGCTGGACTCCTCTGGAGTATGACGGCAGGGTGGTCGGAGGGGTCTTGAGGACCAGGGACTCCACCAAACCGGTCTTCGTCTCGCCGGGACACAAAATAGACCTTGAAGGGGCGATAGAGATAGTCCTTAATTGTACGGGAAGGTACAGGCTGACGGAACCGGTGCGCCGGGCGGACGCGCTTACGAAGAGACTGAAAAAAGAGATATCAGGCCCGGAGAAGTGATACGCGGGGAAAATACCCGCCCCAAAGAGAAGGAGGCCGCCATGGAGAGCGTGCTGCTCTTGATCGAGAACAACTACGAGGACGCCGAGGCGCTCTATCCTTACTACAGGATGAAGGAGGCCGGGTTCGAGGTCGTGGTCGTCGGCGCGAAGGCCGGCACATATACCGGCAAGCACGGGTATCCGATGAAAGCGGAGAAGACCCCCGGCGAGATAGACATCAAAAAGTTCAGGGCCCTCATAATACCCGGCGGCGGGGCCCCGGACAGGCTGCGCGCCATGCCGGAGATGGTCAGACTCGTTAAGGAGGCGTACGAAAAGGGGCTCGTAGTGGGGGCGATCTGCCACGGGCCGCAACTCCTCATCGAGGCCGGTGTGGTGAGGGGCAGGAAGGCTACCTCTTATGTGTCGGTCAGGACCGACCTTATAAACGCCGGGGCGGAGTATGAGGACAGGTCCGTGGTCGTCGACGGAACTCTTGTCACCTCAAGGACGCCCGCCGACCTGCCGGACTTTTGCAGGGCCGTCCTGGAGCGGCTCTCCAGAGGCTAATCATCCCCGTTCATGGCACTTGCCGGCGGGTTTGCGTCTTTAAGGTTTTTGAGGTCGTGCCCGAGTTTCGCGGCGAGCGCCGGGCCGGGCTTGCCGATAAGATAACCCTGCGCGTAATCGACCCTGAACCTTCTCAGCAGCTTCAGGCTCTCCTTTGTCTCGACGAACTCGGCGACCGACTTTATCTTCAACCCGCGGGCCACGTCCGTTATGGCCTTTACGAAGACCTGGTCGTCGGGGTTCTCGTGAAGTTTTTTTATGAACGAACCGTCTATCTTGATGTAGTCGACCTGCATCTCCCTGAGATAAGTGAAGGAGGTGAACCCGACGCCGAAGTCGTCGAGGGCGAAGCGGCAGCCGATCGCCTTGAGGGCCTTGACGAACTTGATCGCCCGCTCAAGGTCGCTTATGGCCGCGGTCTCGGTTATCTCGAAGACGATGCGCGCCGGATCAGCCCCGGTCTCCCGAATCTTACCCTGTATGAAAGAGAGTAGGTCCGGGTCGCCCAGGTCTTTTCCGGAAAGGTTCAGGCTGAAGGAGAGGTCCTTGCCCTGAGACCTCATCTCGGCCTGGACCTCCATGGCCTTAAGTATTATCTTCCTGTCGATAAGGCCCACGAGGCCGAACCTCTCCGCGATGTCGATGAACGAGCCGGGCATCAGTATCTTGCCGTCTTCGTCGCGCATCCGCGCCAGGACCTCGTAGTGGCGGATGGTATCGTCCGAGAGGTCGAGTATCGGCTGGAACCAGGGCTCGAAGCGGTCCTCAGTGAGCGCCTTCAATATCCTGTCCTTCCAGTTGAGCCTCGAGTGCATCTTTTCGAGGTCCTTGTCCTCGGGCCGGTAGAGGTGGCACCTGTTTCTTCCGAGCTCCTTGGCGCGGTACACGGCGGCGTCAGCCTGCGCCAAAAGTTCGCTGGTGTTGTTGGCGCCGTGCTCGGGGAATAGCGCGACCCCGACGCTGACCGAAGACGAGGTCTCGTGCTCGGTAAAATGGAATGTCTCTACGGCGCGCCTCAACTCCTCCATGACGCCAAGACTCGTTATCGCGTCAGCCGAAGGGAGGAAGATCGCGAACTCGTCGCCGCTCAGGCGCGACAGAAGCGGTTTCCCGTCCAGATGCATGAACAGCTTCTTGTAAGAGATCTCCACTACGGTCTTGAACAACCGGGCCATGCGGCGCAAAAACTCGTCCCCGACGCCGTGCCCGAACGAGTCGTTCAAGTGCTTGAACTGGTCCATGTCGATGAAGCAGAGCGCGCCGGTCTCTCCGCTCGATTCGGCAAAGCGCATCCAGTCGTTCAAGAGGTCTATGAACCTCGTGCGGTTTAAAAGGCCGGTCAGCTCGTCGTTGTTGGCGAGGTACCTGATGCGCTCCTCGCCTGCCACCTTCTCGGTTATGTCCTCCTGGACCGAGAGGAAGTGCGTTATCTCGCCTTTTTCGTCCCTTATGGGGGAGATGGACGCGTTGACCCAGAAGAACCCGCCGTCCTTTCTCCTGTTCTTAAGGATATCCCTCCAGGTCTTTCCAGAAAGGATGGTACTCCAGAGGGCCTCGTACTTCTGGCGGGGGACCTCGGAGGACGAGAGTATCCTTGGAGTCTTTCCCAGCGCCTCTTCTTTCGTATAACCCGTGACCTCTTCAAAGACCGGGTTTACGTATTCGATGACCCCGGCGTTATCCGTTATGAAGACGATGTTTACGCTCTGCTCGATCGCCATGGAGAGTTTTTTAAGCTCGTGTTCGGAAAGCTTCCGTTCGGTTATGTCCTGCACCGTGCCGACCATGCGGGCCGGAGAGCCGGAAGCGTCGAAGGTCACGTCCGCCTGTTCGTGCACTATCCGTACCCTCCCGTCCGGAAGCACTATGCGGTGGTCGATCGAGTACTGCTTCTTTTCATGGAGCGCGGCGTTCACGGCGTCTGTGACGGAGCGCCTGTCTTCGGGGTGCACGGAGTTCAGAAAGGCCTCGTACGTGGCGCCGAAGCGGTCCTTCGCAAGGCCGAAGATATGATATATCTCGTCAGACCAGACAAGCGTGTTGTTGACGATATCCCAGTCCCAGCTGCCGAGGTGCGCGATCTGCTGGGCCGTCTTCATGAACCGTTCGCTCGCCCTCAAGGCCTCCTCGGCCTTCCTGCTCTCGGTTATGTCGCGGATTATGGCCAGAAAGGTCATGTTGCCTTCGACCTCGGCCGGAGACATCGTAAGCGAGATGGGGAACTCGGTCCCGTCCTTTCTCAGGGCCTCGTATTCGCGCGTCTTGCCGCCTATTGCGTCCGTCTCAGACCCTTTTATCCTTGCGACCGCCTCGTGGTGCCTTCTCCTGTACCGTTCGGGCATGAGTATTTCGACGTTTTTACCCAGTACCTCGCCGGAGGCGTAGCCGAACAGCCTCTCCGCCGTCGCGTTGAACGCGGTTATCAGCTCGTCCCCGTCGATTGTGATGATGGCGTCTCTTGCGGTCTGGAGCATCGTGCTGTAGCGGGCCTCGCTGTTACGGACGGCCCTGTTTGTAGCCTTGATCTCTGCGGCCATGGCGTTGAAAGACTCAGAGAGGGCCCCTATCTCGTCGTTCGAGCCGACGGGTATGGCAACACCGTAGTCGCCTTTAGACAGGGAGTCGGCGGCGGCAGAGAGCCTTTTGATCTGGAGTATGATCTTTCTATAGAAGGCTGTGAAGAGAAGAATGATGAGGCCGGCAACGACCGCCGCGGCCGCATAGGCGCCTCTACGCATGTCCGCCGTCCCGGCAAGCGCCTCGGCGGAGTCTATCTCGACAAGAAGGGCCCAGTTGAGCGGCCCGATACACCGGGAGGAGCCCGCGACCTCCACCCCCCTGTAGTCAGGGTAGAAGCCGGAAAAATCAGCGCCCGTCTCCAGGCACTCAATTACCGGTTTGGAGCGGACCGTCTCTTTAAGGACGGAGTTTTCCGGGAACCTCGAGCCGGTTATCATCAAACCGTCCCTGTTTACGAGGTACGCCTCCATAGTCTCTGTGGTGTGTGAGCCGGAAGTACCGTTATTGCTGAAGGCCGTCTTGAGGACCTCATCGAGCTCGGATAAAAGGACAAACTGGGTTATTATCGCGATGGGCTTTCCGGTCTTCCGGCTCCGCACTTCCGCTGAGACGGCAAGGCCCGGCAACCCCTCCCCCTGGTCTATCAGGGCCTCGGTCACTGGGGTGCCGGCCTTGAAGTTTAAGAAAAAGGCCTCCCCTGCCACACTTTTCCCCGCAGCCCGGCCGTCTGTGGAGACTACCACCCGGCCATCAGGGGCGATAAGCTCTATGGAATGGATATGCCTGTCGAGGGGGAGTTTATTTTTTTTGATATAGTCTCCGAGGGCCGCGGCCTCCGGGCGTTCCCCGGTCTTAAGGACCCGTTCGACACCCTCCCTTATTACGCCGTCGCTGGCGAAATCAGAGACCCCCCTTTGGATCATCTTCACGAACTGAAGCACGCGCCCTTCTATCGATCCCGCGTTCATACGGAGGTTATCAAAGATGTGCCTCTCCAATATCTTCCTGTTGTTATTGTACCCGTGGATGAACGTGACGAGTATGGGAAGGAGTATCACAACGACGGCGAGCAAGGCCTTTTTTGAGAGCGAGAAAGAAGGTCTTTTCATAAAGCTCCGCTGAATTTGAATTTGCGCAAGCTTCAAGGGATGATTATTTTTAACGTTCTGAAAACCCAGGG
>JACRCJ010000273.1 GCA_016219075.1 Deltaproteobacteria bacterium
AGGGTAGAGGCGATGTTAGGGGCCCTTCCGGGGTCCAACTGCGGCGGGTGCGGTTACCCCGGGTGCAGGATGTTCGCCGAGAAGCTCGTCGAGGGCACGGCCCCGCCGAACGCCTGCGTGGCCGGGGGCAACGAGACCGCCATTAAAATCGCGGCGCTCCTTGGCGTCGAGGCGAAGGAGCACAATAGGATGCTCGCCGTGGTACTCTGTAGAGGTGGGTACGCCGAGGCCGGAAGAAGGGCCTCCTACAGGGGAGAGCCTACCTGCACGGCCGCCAACCTTACAGGCGGTGACAAGAGCTGCACCTACGGGTGCCTGGGCTACGGCGAGTGCGTGGAGGCGTGCAAGTTCGACGCAATGGCCATGAACTCCAACGGCCTGCCTGTGGTCTTTCACGACAAGTGCGTTGGGTGCGGCGCCTGCGCAAGGGCTTGTCCCAGGAACATAATCGAGATGCACCCGGAGGACCACAAGCTCTTCGTCTACTGCAGGAGCAAGGACAAGGGGGCGCACGCCAAGAAGGTCTGCAGCGTCGCCTGCATAGCTTGTTCGCTCTGCGTCAAGGACTGCAGCGTCCCCGGAGGCATCGCCATAAAGGACAACCTCGCGGTCGTCAACTACTCGCTCGCCCCGCAAAACGACGAGTCCACCAGGAGGTGCCCGACCAAATGCATCCTCTCAGGCATGGAAGAGCAGGTGACGAAGAAGAACTTCTACGCCTCACTTCCCAAGAAGACCGGCTGAGCCCGCGGCTTCGGGACAAACGCACCCCGATCATCGGGTGAAAAACGCGGTTTACGGACTAAACCTTCAGTGAGGCCCGTTCCCGCGTTTTTCCGCGCGTCCTCTCGCTTATCTAAAAATTTACTAATACTATCTTAATTTGTTTTTAATCCAAATCTGTTAATATGATTTAAGCTCGTAAATGCCTTAAAATCAATCTATTCCGGGTGGTATCCATGAGAATAGCAAGTCCAGAGACATTAAAGAAAATCCTTTTAGCTCCGATATTATTCTTGGCCCTTGGCCTTGTCCTGTCCGTCACCTCCTGCAGCTCCAGGGACGATGTGAAGAACTTGAGGGGAGGCGAGACGCGCTCCACAATGTCTCCCATGGACTTCACCGGAGAGACGGCAAGGGCGTACCAGATAGCCAGGGAGATACCCGAGGTCCTCGACAGCCTGTACTGTTACTGCGAATGCAAGAAGCACATGGGTCACAAGAGCCTTCTGACCTGCTATGTCGACGAGCACGCGGCCCACTGCGACATCTGCATGAACGAGGCCTTTATGGCGTACGAACTTCACAGGCAGGGCAAAGACATAAAGTCCATAAGAGAAGCCGTGGACGCCAGGTTTTCACATTAATCACTACTTTTAAAAGGAGCCGCTCTTGATCAGGAAAATAGCATTCGGCGCCGTAATCCTGGGGTCCGTCACCATGTTGGGCCTGACCGGCTGCTCGAAATCGGAAAAACAGGAAACCGCGGCCCCGGGCAGGGATACATCCGCGATGGTCACGGACATCCCGGCGGCCGACTCCCCGATAATCACGGAACTCAAGGCCAGGCTCGAGGCCAGGCCGAACGACCCGGATACCCTCCAGAGGCTCGGGGACGCGTACTTCGACGCCAAACGGTTCAACGAGGCCGTGACTTATTACAAGAAGGCGCTTGAGTTCAAGCCCGGCGATGCCGACATATTCAACGACCTCGGGCTGTCGCTCCACTATCTCGGCAACCCTGCCGGAGGCCTGACCTACATAGAGGAAGGCATAAAGAAGAACCCCTACCATCAGAGGATATGGCTCACGAAGGGATTCATACTCGCTTACGGGATGGGCGACCTGGACGCCGCAAGGTCCGCGTGGGAAAAGGCGAACGCCCTGAACCCGGAAAGCCAGGTCGGAAAGGCCGCCTCGGAGTTTCTGGCGCAGATCAACAAGAAGTAAGTAAAATCCAATGCGGAATAATCAAAAGAGGTAGGCGGGCATATGGAGGGTAATAAACCCTGGTACAAGGGCAAGGTCTGGTATTTTTTAAACTCGTTAAAGCTCACGCTTTTTGTTCTTATCACGCTGGCGGTAGTCTCGATACTCGGGACAGTAGTCGAACAGAACCAGCCGATCGAGAACTACCTCTCGGCTTACGGCGAGAAGTGGACCGGTTTCCTGCTCTATGTCCGCGCCAACGACCTGTTCCACTCATGGTGGTTTCTCGCGCTCCTCACGCTTCTGGCGACAAACATCATCGTCTGCACCTTCGAAAGGTTCCCTCCCAAGTGGAAGTCCCTGTTGTACCACAAGCCGGAGGGCAAGTTCGACTCAAA
>JACRCJ010000274.1 GCA_016219075.1 Deltaproteobacteria bacterium
CTACCAGTGGGCCTCCGAGATAGCGCGGGAGGTGAAAAAAGAGATGGATGTCCCGGTGATATTCGGGGGGATACATGTCACGGCCGTGCCTGAAAGGGTCATAGCCAACGAATTCGTGGACATGGTCTGCGTCGGAGAGGGCGAGGAGGCGATCGTGGAGCTTGCACGCTCGATTGCTTCCGGCAAAAAAGACACCACCATAAAGAACATCTGGTTCAAGGAAGAGGGCAGGGTAATACAAAACCCGGTCCGTCCGCTCATTCAGGACCTCGACGCCATCCCTTACCCTGACAAGGGGCTCTTCGCTCCGCACATCCCCATCCGGGGCGGCAAGTACATGATGCTTACAAGCAGAGGGTGCCCCTACCAGTGCACCTACTGCTACAACAATGTCTTGAGAAGGAGCGTTTACGGCTCCGAGAAGAAGTATGTCCGCCAGAGAAGCGTCGGTAGCGTCATAGAGGAACTCAAGACAAACCGGGAGAAGTACGGCTTCACCAACATAGCCTTCATGGACGACTGCTTCGTGACGAACAGGAGGTGGTTCAGGGAGTTCGCGGCCCGGTACAAGGAGGAGATAGGGCTCCCCTACAGCTGCATGGCCTATACCGGCCAGATAGATGAGGAGATGGGCGAACTCCTCAAAGACTCCGGGTGCAACAGGATGATGTTCGGCATCCAGACGATGGACACCAAGACCAGGGAGGAGGTCCTGAAAAGGTCTTTCGAGACCGATGACAAGATAAAAAAGGCGTTGAAGGTCTGCGACAGCCTCGCAATCCCGTACTCGCTCGACCACATATTCGGCACGCCGTTCGCTGACGCGAAAGAGCACGAGAAGACCGCGGCCTTCTACGCCACGACGAAGGCGATAAGGGTCTGCTGCTACGCCCTCTTCTACTACCCCAAGACCGAGATAACCGAGGACGGGATACGGGCCGGGATACTCGACAGGAACGCGGTGGACAGCATCGAGGAGGGCAAGGCGCGGCTCTATGTCTACGGCAGTTCCCTGAGGCCTGACGAGATGAAGGTCTTCAGGGCGCTTAGAAACTTCTACGCGCTGCTGCCGCTCGCTCCGTCCCCTCTGCTGGTATTCCTCATTAAAACCGGTCTTTACAAGTCGCTTCGGTTCATGCCGCGGGCGTTCGCTCTCTCGTGCGAGGCCTTCGTCTCGATAAAGACAGGGCACGAAAGGGGGGTGGACTATATCCGTTACTACCTCCAGCACCTCAAAAAGGTCTTCGGCAGAAAGCCTATGGACGCGAAGAGCGCCGTGGAATGAGCGGCATCGTAAACATCAAAAGGGGCCTGCCTTCAGTACTGTTGAGGACGGCCAGGTGGCACATGAGGCACTACCTCGGGGGGGTTGATTTTCCGCTCGCCGCTACCTTCCAGCTTACGAACAGGTGCAACCTGAGGTGCGTCATGTGCAACATCCCGAACAACCCGGACCAGGGCGTGCTCTCCCTGGACCTCTTCAGGGGGATAGTCCGGGAGCTCTCAACGCTCGGGTGCTGTTTCGCGTCGCTATCCGGCGGGGAGGTGCTGACCATACCGGACTTCTTCGATTATCTCAGGGAAGCGAAGAAGTCCCTGCCGTCGGTCAACACAGTCACTAACGGACTATTGCTCGATGAGGCCGCGGCCATGGAGTTCAACGCTGCCGGAGTCGATTCGGTATCTCTTAGCCTCGACGGCATGGACAAGACCCACGAGTCCATAAGGAGGAGCCCCGGGGCGTTTTCAAAGACCGTACGGGCGATAGAAAACCTGAAAAAACACGCCCCCGGCGTAAAGGTAGTCGTCAACACGGTCATAATGCCCGGCAACATCGACGACCTTTACAGGCTCACCCGGTTCGTCAACAGCCTGAAAGTCGCGCATAAGTTCCAGCCGTTGAACGAGCACCCGAGCTTCGACGGGCAGAAAAAGGAGTACTCGGTCGACAGGGAGATGGACTTAAGGAAGGTACGCGCCTTTGTGGCGTTTTTAGCCGGGAGAAAAAATGTCGCCAACTCGAAATATTTTCTCAGGTCGATCCCCGGATACTTCTCGAACGGCAACAGGAGCGGGCTCTTCAATGAACGGTGCCACCTGCCGAAGTTCTTCTGCGAGTTCAGGGAGAACGGGATGATGTACCCGTGCCTCGGCGGGGTCGAGTGGAAGGACGGGTATCCGGCGGGCAAGGGCTTGAGGAAGATATTCGAGAGCGCCGAGTACGGGAAGGATGTAAAAAAGCTCGAGGGGTGCAGGCTCTGCCAGAGGAGCTACTCCGTCTGCTATATCGAGCCGAGGGTGACTTTCCCGGTAACGAACTTTTTCAAATACAAGCTGTTTTCCCGCCTCAAGGGTACGGTGTAAAGGGCGTTCGACGATTCCTATGACCAATGAAAGAAGGACACATCTGCTGAGCCTGGCGGTTATTGCGCTACTGGGGCTGACCGCTTTGAGCTGGTTTGAGGGGACCCACAGCGCGGTGGCCGGTTACGACTTCGCCACCTCCTTGAACCCGCTCGACGACCTCAAGAGGTCAGTGTACCTCTGGGACGAGAGGCTTTATGCCGGGGCCCCGAACATCCTGGGGACCGGCACCATGCCGTACTTCCTCCTGCAGTACCTGGCCGAGTGCGCCACGGGGTCGCTCTACAGGGGAGAGATGGTCTTTTTCGCTCTCCTCTTCACGCTCCCGGGCCTCACGATGTACATGCTTCTGCGTACGATGAACAGTGGGGGCGCTGAAAGCGGCGCGGTCTCGTTCTTCGGGGCGCTCTTTTACATGTTCAACACCTTCGTCGTCGTAAAATGGAACAGGGGAGAGCTGATCACGCTTTTTTCGTACGGCTCGCTCCCACTTTTTCTCACGCTGGTCGAGCGGGGCCTAAAGGGGCCGCTCACCGTAAGGTTCCTCGTATTCTTCATCTGCTCGATGTTTTTTTTCCCGGGAACGCTCGGACACTCCGCGGATTTTTTAATCGTCACAGGGATAATCGGGGCGTTTGCGTCATGGAGGGTAGCGGCGAACCTCAGCCCCGCCGTTCTTAAAAGGGCGGCACTTCTCCTTTTAACGGCAACGCTTTCAAGCGCGTGGTGGGCCATGCCGCTTTTAAGCGCCGTCAAAGGCGGGGGCGCGGGGATAACGTCTTTTACAACGAATGAGCTTGATATGGTCAACTACTACTCGAAGTGGGCCTCTCTCCTGAACATCATGAAGCTCTGGTTCTCTCCCATGTACGAAACCTCTGTGGAGTTCGGCACACAGTTCTACAGGCCCGGCACGCTTCTATTCCCGCTCATCGGCTTTTCGGCGTTATTGTTCAGGAGAGACTCTACGGTGCTATTCTTCTCCGCCCTCGCGCTTGCCGGGTTGTGGCTCTCGAAGGGGACCTCTCCTCCGGCGCCGTGGGTCTATGAATGGATGTACAGGCACATCCCGTACTTCTTCATATTCCGCGCTCCGAGCAGATACTTCCCTCTCATCTACACGCTCTCGCTTGCTGTCCTTATAGGGTACAGCACGGGTTTTGCCTCAGCTGGGGTCAAAATGATTACGAAAAAGAGCTCTCTAAGGCTCGTCCCCGGAGCGGTCGTCGCGGCCCTGATATTTTTCAGCTCATGGCCGCTTTTCAGCAGGACGAC
>JACRCJ010000263.1 GCA_016219075.1 Deltaproteobacteria bacterium
CTCAAGGCTTTTGCAGTCCCTGGGCTACGGCTTGAAGCGCGAGGATAAGGGGTTTTCCCACCCGTCCGGGCTCGTAGTACTCTCGCCGGAGAGGAAGATAATAAGGTATATCTACGGGAGCGGTTACATGCCGGCGGAAGTGGAGATGGCCTTCTCGGAGGCCCGGGCCGGAACCCCCGCGCCGACCATACCGAAGGCCCTGCTCTTCTGTTTTACATACGACCAGGCAGGGAAGAGGTACGTATTCGATTTTTTAAAGGTCTCGGGTCTTGGCGTGCTGGCCTGTGCGGCGGGTTTTTTCATCTATCTGACGAAAAAAAAGAGAGACGGTCATTAAGCCGGAGGCTTATGTGACGGGTAATCTTGCCGGGGAGAGCTTCTGGGTGAACGCCGGAGGGCGGGGCGGCCTTTTTTCGTGGATATTCTCTACCGACCACAAGAGGGTCGGGATACTCTATCTCGTAAGCATAATGGCCTTCTTCGCCGTCGGCGTAAGCCTCGGTTTTCTTATGCGCCTTGAGCTTATCGCGCGCGGCCCCACGATAGTATCGGCCCAGGCATACAACTCGCTTTTCACGGTCCACGGGGTGATAATGATATTCCTCTTCATCATCCCGGTGACCCCCGGAGTATTCGGCAATTTCCTCCTGCCGCTTATGATAGGGGCCAGGGATGTCGCCTTCCCCCGTTTGAACCTCCTTTCGTGGTGGTGCTATGCTATAGGGGCGGCGCTGGCCGTGACAGCGCTCTTTACCGGCGGCGGCCCTCCCGACACGGGCTGGACCTTCTACGCCCCGTACAGCCTTAAGACCGGCACCAACGTCTCTCTTGCGGTATTCGCCGTCTTTGTCCTCGGCCTCTCCTCCATACTTACGGGCATAAACTTCGTCACCACCACCCACAGGATGAGGGCGCCGGGCATGAGCTGGTACCGCCTGCCGCTTTTTGTCTGGGCCATATACGCCACGGCCTGGATACAGGTGCTCGCCACCCCGGTACTCGGGGTGAACCTGATGCTTGTGCTCGCCGAGAGGGTCTTCGGCATCGGGGTCTTCGACCCCTCAAAGGGAGGCGACCCGATCCTGTATCAGCACCTCTTCTGGATATACTCGCACCCGGCGGTCTATATCATGATCGTCCCTGCAATGGGGGCGGTGACCGAGATAATACCGGTATTCGCCGGAAGGACGGTATTCGGCTACAGGGCGATAGCGTGGTCGAGCCTGGGGATAGCGGCCGTGGGGTCCCTGGTCTGGGGCCACCACATGTTCGTAAGCGGCTACAGCTACAAGGCCGGGGTCGTCTTCTCGTTCTTCACCTTCCTTGTGGCCATCCCGAGCGCCATAAAGGTCTATAACTGGGTGGGGACGCTCTTCAGGTCCTCTACCGTCTTTGAGACGCCTCTTCTTTACGCCCTCGCCTTCATATTCCTATTCTCGATAGGCGGGCTTACGGGCCTCATGCTCGGGGCACTCTCGCTCAATGTCCACCTGCACGACACCTACTTCGTCGTCGGGCACTTCCACTATGTGAAGTTCGGGGGAGGGGGCTTCGGGTTTCTGGCGGCCCTTCACTACTGGTTCCCCAAGATATTCGGCAGGATGTACGGCAGAAAGGCGGCCAATACAGGCCTCGCACTCCTCTTCATAGGCTTCAACGCGCTTTATTTTCCGATGTTCATACTGGGTTTTGACGGGATGCCCCGCAGGTACTACGACTATCTGCCGCAGTACCACTTCTGGCAGACCGTCTCGGTAGTAGGGTCGTGGATACTCGTATCAGGGCTTGTAGTCATAGCCGCGAACCTCATCCGGGCGGTCTTCAGGGGCGTTCCGGCGCCGGACAACCCCTGGGGGGCGGCCACCCTTGAGTGGCGGACGGGCTCCCCGCCTCCGAAGGAGAACTTCGAGGAGACTCCCGTGGTCACCGGCTCTCCGTACGACTTCAGGAGGCCCGGATGAACGGAGGCGAGATGACCGGGCACGGACGGGGAGACTACGCGGGGGCCAAGATGGGGATGTGGTTATTTCTCCTGACCGAGGCCCTGTTTTTCTTCGGCCCCATCATCCTGTACGCGGTCTTTCGCTACAGGTTCCCAGGGGAGTTCGCGGCAGGCTCAAAGGAGCTCGACC
>JACRCJ010000265.1 GCA_016219075.1 Deltaproteobacteria bacterium
GTACTCACCCGTTTCTATCGCTTACACCTTCGCCTTTGCCGTACCCTTTTACATATTCGGCAAAAAGCGCAAGGAATATGCCCGCGAAAAGGGAGATGACAAGGCTTAAAAAGACCATCTGTTTCTTTTTAGGCCTTATCTTTATATCAGGCGGCCTTGAAGGGTCTATTATCTTGAACGCAAAGTTTTCCTTCATCTCCGCCATCATGGATATCTCTATCTGTTGGGCGAGCAGGTTGTATACCTTCTGCCTGATGATCGGATCGGCTGTTGTCCTGAGCAGGTTTTCAAGATACCTCGCGTTGGCGTTCGCCACTTTTTTTGACTCTTCGCTCATATGCTCCACAAGCGCGGCCAGGAAATAATTCACTATCGCCGAGGCCATTTCAGGGTTGTGGAACTCGGCAGAGACGGTTATTGTGTTGGAGGACGAATTGTTTTTTACCGCTACGATGGACTCAAGCATTCTAAGGGCGTCCCACATCGTCGGGGCGCCCGCGCCGCCTTCCTCGCCAGGTTGTGACGTGCGTTCACCGGAGCCGAAGGCATCTGATGCCTTCATGGACGCTGATGACAGTTTCAAGGTGAGACGGGCCATGTCCTCTGTTTTCCATGCCTTTTTCCCCGCATCCCGCTGCGCGGGAAAAAGAACAGGAAAGAGATTGTATTTCCTGACTACTTTTTCCCTGAGCACATTGGATTTAAGCAGGTTGACGATCTCCGATGAGCTTGCGGAGTTGGGAAGAGATATTCCGACGATGCCGCCGAACTGCTGCGCCATGGTGGCGAGCCCTTCACCCGGTCCCTTGTCGCTTACCGGCGAGATGACGGCCGAGGCCTGATAGACATCCTTCAGGAACATGGAATAAATAGAGGTAGCTGAAACAGCCGCCGCCGCCATGAATATTATCATGAGTTTTCTTTTCCAAAGGGTGCGCAAGTAGTCCATCAGATATATTTCGTCATCAGGCCTTTGATCCTTCATCTCACTACCGTCTTCCTTTCTGAAGAAGATTTCCTTATAGCGGCTTCTTTAAAAATTTTGATAGCTGCCTTCTTTGCTAAGATGCCTGAGGCACTCTGAATTGCTTTACGTACTTCTGGATCGTCTCCAATATCTTCCAGTAGTCCTCTACGGCCAAGCCGCTTAGAAGCGCCTCGAATTCCTTGAGCATCGCCTCTATTTCCTGTATCGAATATTTCTCCGTGCTTTTGGCCACGAATATCTTCTCATGGTCTGTGGCAACGGTCCCTTCCTCGGCGGTCAGCAGCTCTTCAAACAGGTTTTCGCCGGGCCGCAGTCCGATGAAGTTTATATCCATGTCCTTGTAGGGCTGCAGACCATGCAGTCTTATCAGCTCCTCGGCAAGGCCCAATATGCTTACCGGCTCCCCCATGTCGAGCACGAGCACATCTTCGGCCTGTCCTATCACAGACGCCTGCAGGACCAGCGAGACGGCCTCGGGTATCGTCATGAAATATCTCATCATGTCCTTGTGGGTCACTGTCAGCGGGCCTCCGTTTTTAAGCTGTTCCATGAACAAGGGCAGTATGCTGCCCCTGCTGCCAAGTACGTTTCCGAACCGTACCGAGACGAACTCCGTCCCTCTTCCGTTGGACGCCTTGCAGATGTGCTCGGCTATCCTCTTGGTGGCCCCCATCACGCTCGTAGGCCTCACGGCCTTGTCGGTGGATATTAGAATGAACTTCCTCGCGCCGCTTTCCACGGCCGCCTTCGCCACTATGTGAGACCCGAGGATATTGACTTTCACAGCCTCGCTTGGATTGTATTCCATCATCGGCACATGCTTATAGGCGGCTGAGTGGAACACTATCTCCGGCCTGTAGGCCGTAAATACCCTGGCAACGCTTTCCCTATCCCTTATGTCCCCGACGATGAAAGAGACCTTGTCGCTGAGGCTGCTACCCGCGCTATTTCGGAAAAAGTGAGGGTGCGCCCTTTTCAGATAGACCTCCATGTCGTGAAGGGCGGTTTCGTTGTTGTCCAGAAGTACGATCTTTTCAGGGTCGAAGGCGCATATCTGCCTTACCAACTCGGAGCCGATGGAGCCGCCCGCCCCTGTGACGAGGATGTTTTTCCTGGCCAGCAGCTGCCTGTTATTTTCATAGTCGACCTTTACCGTCTGCCGGCCCAGCAGGTCTTCGACCCTTATCTCTTCAAGGCTTTTAAGGGTGATGTTTGGCCTGTTGAAGTCGTACATGCGCGGCACCGTTTTTATGGTATCGACCTTCGCTTCCCTGGCGCTGTCGTAGATATTCCTCAGGACCTTGAAGTTCAGGGAGGGTATCGCGATGATGACCGTCTCGACCCGGTGCAGGCGGACAAAGGTCTTAAGGCTCTCTATCGCGCCCAGGACCTTTACCCCGTGTATATAGGTGCCTGCCTTCTTTACGTCGTCGTCCAGGAACCCCACAGGATGGAAGATGGAAAAATCCTGCTTTATCATATCCCTCAGTATCAGCTCCCCCATGTCTCCGGCCCCTATTATCATCGTCTTCTTACCGTAATGCGCCTGCCTCTTCTTGCATATGACCTCTAAGAAGACCCTTTTTGAGACCCTCAGTGCCAAAATGAATATCACGAACAGGACCGCCTCTATCAGAAAGATGCCTCTGGGGAAGCCTTTGAGGCTGGACAGGGGGCTGAAAAGCGCGGGCAGAAAAACCGATACCGAGGCTATGATGGCAAGCTCGGCGATAAGTAACGCGACCGCGATATCGTAAAGGTCCCTTACGCCCACATATCTCCAGGTGATCCTGTATATCTTCGACCAGGCGAATACGATAAGCCGCAGAACGACGAAGAACGGCAGCGAAACGGCGAAAAGCCCCATGTACTGCGGCGGGAAAACCAGATCAAAGCGCAAAAGAAAGGAGAGATACAATGAAACGACTGTTATCAAAACATCCA